>CAYGIB010000269.1:0-3103 GCA_964349735.1 uncultured Oscillospiraceae bacterium
ATCTTCGGGCAATCGACGGCATTCACAACGCGGACGTGTGTTTCCGGGAAGCCTATGAAGGCGGTGTCGGCATTGTCATGACCGGACCCGGGAGCGGGAACGTACTCGGCGGTCAATTTGCCATGGTGAAGACGTACGAGAGGACGGTCGAAGATGCGCTCCTTCGTGAGCCGGCCGCTCAGAAGGCTGCCTTCGGAGAGAACCCGAAGCGCGTGTACGGCAAGGAAAATAAGTCGCCGCAGACGCGCATGGGCACGGCTGCCATCCTTCGCGAAGCGCTGAGCGAGGCGGTTGAATACAAAGAGAAGCTTGATCGCTACCGGGAAAAACTGGATGAGTACAATGAGGCTCGGCGCAATGATCGGGAAGACCCGCCCGAGAGGCCGGACAAGCCCGACATCGACCTGCAGGCGGAATCGCTCATTCCGGTCATTGAAGGTCGGCTTCCTTTAAAGATTCATGCGCACCGTCAAGACGACATTCTGACGGCCATCCGCATATGTAACGAGTTCGGATTGACATACACGCTCGAGCACTGCACGGAAGGTCATCTCATTGCGGATGTGCTTCTTAAGGAATATATAGCCGGACAGGCCAAGGGCCGCGGTTCCGGGATTGGATCGGGCGCGGGCGGCAAGCTCAAAGGCATTGTGGTCGGGCCGATTATCGGAGACCGCAGTAAGCCCGAGCTTTCTAATTTGACACTGAAGACGGCGGCGGTGTTGACGGACGCCGGGCTTCCGGTCGCTCTAATGACCGACCACCCGTGCGTACCCCAGCAGTACCTTATGCTGTCGGCGGCGCTGACGGTTCGCGGCGGACTTTCGGAGCCCCAAGCGCTGGAGGCGATTACGATCCGGCCGGCCGAGATTTTGGGAATCGATGACCGGTACGGAAGCCTGACCGGGGGCAAAGCGGCGAGCTTCTGCCTGTTTGACGGTGACCCTCTGGACTGCCGCAGCAAGGTCTTGATGTTTGTCGGCGACGGTGTGATTCGATTCGATGACCGTGCAGGCTCGAGTGTGTACGAGGCGAAATGAATTGATGGCGTATGGAAAAGACGGTTCCATTAACTTCATTTCAGAGTCGCCCGAGGCGACCGAACGGGTCGGGAAGCATCTGGGCTCAATTCTCCTGCCCGGCGATATCGTCCTGCTGGACGGAGATCTCGGTGCGGGCAAGACCGTTCTGACGCGAGGAATTGCCTCCGGACTCGGATTGGCCACGAATGTGGTCAGTCCGACCTACACGCTGGTTTTCGAGCATGCGGCTGAGGGCAGGGGAACGGATTTGTTTCACTTTGACGTGTATCGGTTAAGCGGTGCGGAGGAGTTTGTTCAATCCGGACTCGACGAGTATTTTGACCGCGGAGGTGTGTGCGTCATCGAATGGGGCGAGAAGATTCTCGACGCGCTGCCCTTTCCCCCCGTTCGCGCAGAGCTCATCGGAACCGGGCCGGAGCGTGCCATTCACATTCGCTTCCGCGAGGGGGACGAAGAACGGTGCGGGCGGTTGCGGGCATTACTTTCAAATTGCGGCGGCATTCGGGTATAATAACCGTGCGCGGTGCGGTGCTTTTCGAAAAGAAAAAGAAGCGGGAGAATATCGTGGGCAAGCAAATTTCCAAGGAAATCAGTACGGACGGCAGTGCGAAGAAATCCATTCGCGTTCTGGCCTGTGATACTTCGAGTGCGTCGTGCTCATGCTGTATTGTCGAAGGCGGAAGGCCGATCGCGGTTTCCTTTCTCTCCTTGGGACGTAAGCATTCTCAGACGTTTATGCCGATGGTTCATGATTTGATGCTCCGGTCTGAAGTGCGCTATGAGGATCTGGACTTCTTCGCGTGTACCGTGGGGCCGGGGTCGTTTACCGGAATTCGAATCGGAGTCGGAGCGGTGCAGGCAATGGCCTTTGCCGCCGGAAAGCCAGCGGTCCCGGTGTCATCTTTGAAGGCACTGGCGTTCCCGCTTTTCGACCGGAGCGAGGCTCTGGTCGCCGCAATGATTGACGCAAGAAACGCGCGGGTTTTTTCCGCGGCTTATTTTAACGGCGCAGAGGTGGTTCCAGAGGCGGCTCGAACGATTGACGAATTCGTTGCTTTATGCGACGGATGGCGGGAAGCAAACGCGCCGGGGTCCCCGATTATTACCTGCGGGAACGCCTGCGAAATGTTTGCGGCGGGCACCGGGGGGGCTAAGGAGGCGGATCGTACGGATGTAAGGGCCATGACGGCTTTCACCGGGATTGACCCGAGAGCTGTCGCCGCGATCGGCGAAGAGGTTTTCCTTGAAAGCGATGAGACCGAGCGGGATCGCATTTTCATTCCCGAGGCCTTACTTCCGGTCTATCTGGCCCGGACCGCGGCGGAGAGAAATCTCGACAACAAGTTGTAACCGGAATCGAATCGACTGCTTTTCGCCCGGTTGACCGCGGGTAAGGCTCCGATTCAAATGGAGGCCCAGCGCATGATTCACATCCGAACCTCTGTTCGATCCGACCTGCCCGACCTGATGCGTGTCGAAAATGAGAGCTTTTCGGCACCGTGGAGCGAGGAATCGATGCGTTCCTTCCTCAATCATCCGGACCGGCGAAACTGCTTCACGGCTACGGACGATGAAGCGAATCACGCCGTGATCGGATACCTGGTGCTCCAATATGTCGGGAACGAGGCCGAAATCTGCAACATCGCCGTTTGCGCGGATGAAAGAGGCCGGGGAATCGGCGCGATGCTTCTGGATTCAGCCATCGATTTCTGTGCCCGGAAATCCGCTTCATTCCTGCATCTGGAAGTTCGCCGCAACAACATACAGGCAATCGGGCTTTATGAGAAGAAGGGATTCAGGATGGTCGGCACACGCAAGGGTTACTATGAGGACACCGGTGAGGATGCCCTGCTTTATGCAAGAGAAATAACCGGGGAGGATGACCAACTGTACGCAAGAGAAATGAACGGCGTTCCGACTCCGGAAAGCAGGGGAGAATCGGAATGTGGCAGATGAACAAGAAAACCCGCTCCTTCCCACTGCTTTATACCCGAAATAGCCAAAAATAACGGGGTGCTCCCCGTTTCGGTTGACATTCGGAAAAGCGCTCCATATACTTT
>CAYGIB010000270.1:0-3096 GCA_964349735.1 uncultured Oscillospiraceae bacterium
CGAGACGCTGGCGATTAAGTTCGCGATGGGTGAAAAGGCCGCATCGTCGGTATCGATCAGCTCGACGAAATCCTTGACCGGGCATCTTTTAGGTGCGGCCGGAGGAATCGAGGCGGTCGCGACAATCATGGCGATGAAAGAAAGCATCATTCCTCCGACCATAGGGCTGAACGAGCCGGATCCGGAATGTGATTTGGATTACACGCCGCTTCAGGCAAAAAACAAAGAGGTATCGGTTGCCCTGTCCAATTCCCTGGGATTCGGCGGGCAGAACGGAACGCTTTTATTCAGAAAGGTGGGAAATGAAAAATGACACCGGAGGCAAAAAAATCGAATGAACCAGAAGCTCCGATTAGAGTGACGGGATTGTCGTTTTGTCAGCTTAAAGAAATCATGTCCTTGATGAAAAAGGAAGGCATTACTCATTTTCGGATGGGAGAAGGAGAAAATCGCCTGAGCATATCCAGAGAACAGAAAGCCATATTCGGAACGGCACAGGGATGCGCCCAGCCCGTCTATTCAGACTCGTGCCGGGAGGAGAATTCATCCGCCGGCGATTCGTTGCCGGTGGAATCAATCCGCACCGGACATGTGGTGACCTCGCCGGTCGTCGGAGTATTTTACGATACGCCGGCTCCCGACCAATCCCCGTATGTCGAAGTAGGTTCGATTGTAAAAAAAGGCGACGTGCTTTGCATCATCGAAGCAATGAAGCTGATGAATGAGGTGACCAGCCCGGTTTCCGGAACGGTCGCGGAAATTCTGGTTCAAAAGGCCAGTCGAGTCGAGTTCGGTCAGGAGCTGTTTGTCATTGAGCCGAACGATAGCAAGGAGTACGCGTATGAGTGAGACGGTGATAATGAACCGAGCCGATATCGAGGCGATTATTCCGCACCGCGAGCCGTTCATCCTGGTCGATGAAGTGCTGGAAATCGGAAATGAACACATTGTCGCCCGGAAGTACGTGCGCGACGACGAGTATTATTTTAAGGGTCACTTTCCCGGGATGCCCGTCATGCCGGGGGTATTGATTATTGAGTCGATGGCGCAGGCCGGCGCGATCGTTGCGCTGAGCAAGTCGGAGAACAAAGGAAAAATCGCATTTTTCGCGGGAATCGACAAGGTTCGTTTTAAAAAGAGCGTTTTCCCCGGAGATGCATTGATACTGGAGGTTCGGTTGACAAAGCAACGCGGGCCCATCGGATTCGGCGAGGGGAAGGCTTTTGTAAACGGCGCTCTATGCGCGTCCGCAGAGATTATGTTTGCAATCGGCGACGCGAAAAAGACCTGATTCCGATAAGGAGAACAAGATGTTTCGAAAAATACTGATTGCCAATCGCGGCGAAATCGCTGTCACTGTCATCCGGGCCTGCCGGGAGATGGGCATCACGAGCGTAGCCGTCTGTTCCGACGCGGATCGGGATGCGCTTCATGCGCGAATCGCCGACGAGTGCGTTTGCATCGGCCCTGCCGCGTCCAAGGACAGCTACCTCAATATGCAGGCGATTCTATCCGCGTGTCTAACCACCGGCGCGGAGGCGATTCACCCGGGCTTCGGCTTCCTGTCGGAGAATCCGGTTTTCGCGCGGCTGTGCGAGAAATGCGGCATTAAATTCATCGGGCCGTCCGCACAGATTATGGATATGATGGGTAATAAATCCAACGCCAGGAAAACGGCGGAGCAAGCAGGAATACCGATTATACCCGGATCCGCGGGGGCTGTGGTGGATATAGGCGTCGCGAAGCGCGACGCCGAGCGCATCGGCTATCCGGTGCTGATTAAGGCATCTCAGGGCGGCGGCGGGCGCGGAATGCGCATTGCCAACAGCGAATCAGAGCTTCCGGGCGCTTTTCAAATGGCAAAGACCGAGGCGAAGGCCTGCTTCGGAAATGACGAGGTCTACCTGGAAAAACTGGTCCTTGAGCCGAGACATATTGAAATTCAACTCCTTTGCGATGAGTTCGGCCACGTGATTCACTTAGGCGATCGTGACTGCTCGGTGCAACGGCGCAACCAGAAAATTATCGAGGAGGCCTCCTCTCCGTTTATGACCGACGAGCTCCGTGTCCGTATGGGCGGTGCCGCGGTTTGTCTCGCTCGCAAAATCGGATACACCGGCGTCGGCACCATCGAATTTCTCGTCGATAAGGACCGGAATTTCTATTTCATGGAAATGAATACGCGCATACAGGTAGAACACCCCGTTAGTGAGGCGATTACCGGAGTGAATTTAATTCAGGAACAAATACGTGTCGCTACAGGTGAAATTCTTCGCCACTCGCAGAGGGATATCCTTTTTCGCGGACATTCAATTGAATGCCGGATTAACGCCGAGGATCCGGAGCATGATTTCAGACCCTGTCCGGGAATGATTCGCACGCTGCACGTGCCCGGCGGTCAGGGCGTGCGGATTGACAGTGCGGCCTATCAGGGATATACGATTCCGCCGTATTACGACTCGCTTCTCGCAAAAGTAATTGTCTATGCCCCCACCCGGGAAGAGGCGATTGTCCGGATGCGGCGGGCGCTTACGGAGTTTGTGATTGTCGGAGTCAAGACGAACATTGATTTTCACCTGGCGATTCTTCGGGAGCCGGACTTCATACGGGGTCATTACGATAACACCTATCTGGATCGAAAAAAAGAAACACTGCTGTCCCGGGGTGATTAATCGGAACGGGAACGAAAAAGGCAGAAGAAGTCGTGTATTCGGCGATTATGATAGACATATCCGCACGGCGGAAATGTGAAGGAGCATTACTCATGGATGATTCATTTTCGATGATTCGGGATCGCCTTGCGACGAACCGGAAATATCTGGAGGAGCAGGAGGCAATCGGTAAGAGCAGCGTTCCCGGCGAGGTCGGACAGACGGGAGTCAAAGACCGTTTCAGTTATTTAACGCCCATCCCGGACGATTTGTGGGTGCGGTGTCCCTCTTGTCAGGGGGTTATGCTTCGAGAGGATTTTGAGGAGAACCGTAGCGTATGCTTGCATTGCGGGCATTGCTTTCGGGTTGACGCCCGCAAACGGCTGGCGATGACCGTGGACGAGGGGTCGTTTCGAGAGTTGTGGGAAACGCTTTACGGCAAGGA
>CAYGIB010000271.1:0-3089 GCA_964349735.1 uncultured Oscillospiraceae bacterium
GCTCTCTCGGCTCGGAGGACAGGACTGGAACCGGATGAAGGAGCGGGCGCGCGGAAGCATCCGTAAGCTCGCGATTGATCTGGTCGCTCTTTACGCTCGTCGTCGGGAACGGAAGGGACATGCCTTTTCTCCCGATTCTCCGTGGCAACTCCAATTTGAAGAGGACTTTCCGCATCCGGAGACTCGGGACCAGATCAACGCGATTCGCGAAATTAAAAATGATATGGAAAGTAATAGTATCATGGACCGCCTATTGTGCGGCGATGTCGGATTCGGAAAGACCGAGGTCGCTTTTCGGGCAATCTTCAAATGCGTCATGGATGGTAAACAATCTGTCATGCTTGCGCCGACGACCGTTCTGGTCCAACAACACTACGAGAATTTGAAAGGGCGCCTGGAGGGTTATCCGGTCAATATCGGACTTCTTTCGAGATTCGCTCAACCGGCGGAAATAAAAAGGACACTGAAAGGCTTACGTGACGGCTCCATCGATGTGGTTGTCGGAACACACCGCCTGCTGTCCAAGGATGTCTTGCCGAAAGATCTGGGGCTCCTGGTCGTCGACGAGGAGCAGCGCTTCGGTGTCGAGCACAAGGAACGTATCAAAGCACTTCGATCGACGGTGGATGTACTGACGCTGACTGCCACGCCGATCCCGAGAACCCTGCAGATGTCACTTTCCGGGATACGCGATATCTCAGTCATCGAGGAGCCGCCGCTCGACCGCCGTCCGGTGCAGACATACGTACTGGAATATGATCCGGACATTCTTGCGGACGCCTGTCTGCGTGAAATATCCCGCCGTGGGCAGGTTTTTTACCTTTATAACGATACGCACCGAATCGAGGAGAAGGTCATAGAACTCGAGACGGCCCTGCCCGGAGCTCGAATCGTCATGGGCCACGGTAAAATGGCGGAACGCCAGCTTGAGCGAGTCATCGAAAGCTTCATACGACATGAGGCCGACATCCTGGTTTGCACAACGATCATCGAATCGGGAATCGATATGCCGAACGTAAATACACTCATCGTCGAAAACGCAGACCGCTTCGGCTTAGCACAGCTCTACCAGCTCCGGGGCCGGGTCGGTCGTTCGGATCGTCAAGCATACGCATATATCACATACCGGCGCGATAAGGTCCTCACGGAGGACGCACAGAAGCGTCTGGCGGCAATCCGCGATTTCACCGAGCTCGGATCGGGATTTAAAATTGCGCTCAAAGATCTCGAAGTGCGGGGGGCCGGAAATCTGCTCGGAAGCGAGCAGCACGGCCAAATGGACGTCATCGGATACGAGCTCTACTGCAGAATGCTCGACGAGGAAATTAGAAACCTCCAGGGAATCGAGACGATTCGACCGCGCGATGCGACCGTCGACATGGATATCGATGCCTATCTGCCTTCGGATTACATATCGGACGAGGGGCAACGAATGGATGCGTACCGGAGAATCGCCTCGATTTCAAGCTTCAAGGAATATACGGACGTGCTCGAGGAGCTGGCCGACCGTTACGGAAGCCTGCCGGCGGAGGCCCGGGTTCTGACCGACATCGCGTATGTTCGCCATATGGCCGCGCGCTACGACTTTACCCGCGTGACGGTGAAGGACGGCACAGTGCTTCTGTATTACACCGAAAACGCGCATCCGAACATCGAAGCGCTCTCCAGAGTCCTTGCGAACTCTCAATTTGCGGGGCGCATTCTGCTTTCCGCGGTCAGTAAGCCGTATGTGCGTTATCAGGCGGATAACCCGGCGCCTGCGAGCGTGATCCGACAAATGAGGCGTTTTTTCATGTTGATGGAAGGAATGGAGCCGAAGGATGAAGATAATTGATTTAAGCATGAGGATTTTTTCGGGGATGCCCGTGTTTCCGGGCGATCCCGAGGTGAGCGTAGCGGTGGATACGCCGCTTTACGAGAGGGAATATCAGTTAAGCCGAATTCAGTTCGGAAGTCATACCGGCACGCATATCGACGCACCGCGACACTTTTTGCCTGATAGCGCGGCGGTCTCGGACATCGATCTGGATTGCTTCGTCGGCCAAGCAATCTGTCTGCGGCCATCCCTCACCAGATTTGAGAGCGACGGCCGCCCGACGCTCGACTTGTCTGATGCCCAGCGAAAATCGATTTGTTCGGGCGATCGAATCATTCTTTCCACCGGATGGGAGGCGGAGGCGGGAAGGCCGGAATACTTCGGCGACTATCCGCTCTTTTCGGAAGCGCTGATTGGGTTTCTGCTCGATAAGCAACTTAAGCTTCTCGGTGCCGATCTTCCGACACTTGCCGGTCGACCCGACCCGTATCGCTTCCACCGCGAGATGTTTTTGGGGCATACAGTTTTTGTCGAAGGACTGGTCCGGACCGGTGAACTGCCCGAAGGCCGATTCTTTTTTTCGGCGGTCCCCTTGAAAATCGTAAACGGAGATGGTTCTCCGGTTCGGGCGTATGCTATAGTGGAGTGATGAAAGAGAAAATATGGAGGATATAACCAAATGAGCCGAGAAGATAATAATAAGAACCTTGACACCATCGAAGAGATGTTGCCCGAGGAGAGCATGACGGAACAGGTCAAAGCGGCTGAATCTTTAGAGATCGCTGAGCCGCAAGAAATATCGCCGGAATCGGGATTATCCGCGACGGAAGAAGAAATCCCTTCATTCAAGACAGGGTACAAGCCGATTCGAACATCAACGGCCGTTCTTTCCGCCGCTTGCTTGATTCTGGCAGCCTTACTGCTGCTCACACAATTCGGAGTAATCGGCACGATTCGCAAATCCGGAGCGGGAAAATCGGAGTGGTTTGCGACACCGGAGGAGGCAATCAGTTTTTTAGTATCGAATGTGCGTGACAGTCGGTTGGATGTGGCGGCATCTGCTTTTATGACACAGGAAAACACTCCCGATGCCAGCTTCAAGCTTCAAATCTTGAATGCCGGTTCGTTTTATCCGATGAAGCAATACAGCATGCCGGAGCAATATGCGCAATACTCGTTGATGCTTCAATCGATTGGGGAAGGTCAAACGGCGAGCAGTCTGCTTCATTATGTCGCAAGCATTCTTCTCGAAGACCAATACACAAAGAACACC
>CAYGIB010000272.1:0-3075 GCA_964349735.1 uncultured Oscillospiraceae bacterium
CGTCATACGTACCGAGCCGGAGGATGACGCCATCCGGCACATCCGGGATTGGGCGACCCGAAGCGGAATCGAACAGCCGGAAATCATCGGCTGGGATTTTCCGTATGTCTCTCCGGAGCAAATCAACGTATTTCATATGCACGGCTACTGTGCCGCGCCGTTCACTCTGATTCCCAATGCGTATCAGACGCTTCTGCGCTTCATCGAGGTGCTGGAAATGAAGAAGGAAGAGATGTTCGCACTGATGAATGAGAACCCGGTTTTTCATCTGGCGACGCTGGACGGGGACCGGCCGCGTGTGCGGGGGATGTTCTTGTACCGTACGGATGAGAATGGCATTATTTTTCACACGGGCGGAATGAAGGACCTGTACCGGCAACTATCCGCCGATCCGAATGTTGAGCTATGTTTCTCCGGAAAGGGCGTTCAGGTTCGGGTATCGGGCGTGGTCGAGGAACTCAGGGACGAGGCTTTGAAGGAGGAAATCTTCTCGCATCCGACGCGCGGATTCCTGCGCGCATGGAAGGAAAAGGGGATCGACTCTCAGATCCGGGTGTTCGTGTTGCGCGACGGAACCGCCGTAACGTGGACGATGGAGACCAATTTTCTTCCGAAGGAGTATGTAGCGCTATAACCCCGAACCATTTCACCTCGATCGTTAAAGTCTCTTACAAGAGACACATAGAGAAAAAACGAAAGATATGTCTTGCATAAAAGACATTCTCGCGCTACTCTAATCTTGAAGGGGTGATGAAAATGATGATTCAGCGCGAAAATTATTTACGATTGGTTCAATCCGTGCTTGGGAAGAATGTCATCAAGGTCTTTCTTGGAATGAGGAGAACCGGTAAATCCACGCTCCTTCTGCAAATCCAGGAAGAGCTCATGCGGCAGGGGATTGATGCCAACCATATCATCAGCATCAATTTCGAGTGGCTTGAGTATAGCAAACTCAAAAATCACATGGAGCTTAACGAATATATCGAGAGCAAATTCAAGGATAACAGTAAGTATTATGTCTTTCTGGACGAGATTCAGGAAGTGGAGGGATTTGAAAAGGTTGTCAATTCAATTCATTCAAAGGGCCGGGCGGAAGTGTTTATTACCGGATCCAATTCCAAACTGCTATCCGGTGAACTTGCGACTCTGTTGACCGGGCGATTCTTCACGATTGAAGTTCTGCCGTTTTCCTTTTCCGAGATTTTCGATCCTCAAAAGCCGGATGAAGAGCAGCTCATCGAATACATTGCTTCGGGCGGGCTACCCGGTCGGTTCATGTTTGAATCCATTAGAACTGCAAAAGGGTACATCACAGATATGTATCAATCGATTCTTCTGAGGGATATTGTAAAAAGGAACGATATTAGAGACGTTGAATTGCTGCAGCGCTTCATGCTATACATGATGAATCATATTTCCCGGATTTTCTCGGCGGTCACGATTACGAATTACTTAAAAAGTGAGGGGCGTCGACTCTCTAAGGAGACGATATACAACTACATAGAAGCGGCGAAAGCGGCATATCTGATTCATGGCGTACCTCGGTATAATATTCGAGGGAAGGAATTGATGAAAACGAACGAAAAGTATTTCATCAATGACTTAGGAATCAGAGGCTTGTATTTTGACAACGAAAAGGACATTGGACAGTCACTCGAAAACATTGTTTATTTAGAGCTTCGCCGACGTGGATATGTTATTTACACCGGAAAAACGGAAAACCAGGAGATTGATTTTGTCGTCTTCGACGGTGCTAAAACAGCGTACATCCAAGTAGCATACTTGCTGGCCGAGCCAACAACCATTGAAAGGGAGTTTTCCGCATTGGAATCCATTGAGGACAACTATCCCAAATACGTCATATCCATGGACAAAGTGAATCGTTCCAGAAACGGTATTGTGCACAAGAATATCATGGACTTCCTGATGGAATCAGACGATGTTCATTAGTTAGAAGCAGCACTTTCTTCGGCGAGGCATCCCCTTTGACAAAATAAGCCTCGAAAAGTCGGATGGCGCTCCCGGCGCGTCGATATAATGAAAACACTCAAGAGGAGGGAAGAGACATTGGGATGGATTGAGAGTATCGGCGAAGCGGTTCACTATATCGAGGATCATATCACCGAGGACCTGAGCATCGAGGCGATTGCGGGACGGGTTTATATCTCGCCGTACTATTTTCAGAAAGGTTTTTCGATGCTTTGCGACATGACGGTGTCCGAGTACATCCGACAGAGAAGACTTTCGCTTGCCGGCAGCGAGCTGATCGGTTCGGAGGCGCGGATTATCGATATTGCCGTGAAATACGGGTATGACTCACCGGACAGCTTCACCAAGGCGTTCAGTCGATTCCACGGCGTTACGCCGACCGCGGTTCGCGGAGAAGGCGCGACCATCAAATCCTTCGCTCCGCTGAGAATCAGATTTTCATTGGAAGGCGGTATGACTATGGATTACAAAATTGTTGAAAAAGAAGCGTTCACCGTGATGGGCGCGGCAAGGAAGTTTCACTACGAAACGGCAAAGGCCGAGGTTCCGGGCTTCTGGACGGAGCACCATCAGAGCGGAAACGGCAGATTCGTGTGCGGCATGTACGGCATCTGCATCGATGAGAGCATGGGAACCGATGAGTTTGAATACCTGATCGCGGACAACTTCAATCCGGCCGCTCCTGTTCCCGAGGGCATGGTGACCCGGCTTATTCCCAAGCACACCTGGGCGGTATTTCCATGTGTCGGAGCGATGCCGAATGCCTTGCAGGACACGAATCACCGGATCTTTTCGGAATGGCTTCCCGGCTGTCGGGACTACGAGCTCGCCGCAGGCTACAATGTTGAGATGTATGATGATCCGACGAAGTATCCGAAAGGCTTACAAGACGAGAAGTATTACACGGAGGTCTGGATTCCCGTAAAGAAGAAGTAGGGCGGAACTCTTCGACAAATGCCGATTCAGACAGTCATGAAAAACGACAAGGTGCGGAACTCCCGTGGCTTGTCGTTTTCGTCGGGTTGAAGGCGAGTGGATTATTTATAATTCTATAACGCGCGAATAAATGGTGATAAACTAGAACTA
>CAYGIB010000273.1:0-333 GCA_964349735.1 uncultured Oscillospiraceae bacterium
CGTATACTTTGCTTACGGGCAGATATTTTTTCGCTCCGTATCGGTGATTGAACGGATTATGAGCGTCTTTTTCGTACTTGCCTGGCTGACCCTGTGTGCGTACTCCGCATACTATAAGAAGCTGACGTTTCTTTTTGGCGGTGTCTTGTATTCCTTTTTGGCATACCTGCCCGAAATGGTTCTGCCCGGACTCTCGACTGCCGCGCCCGGCGCGGAGCAAACTCTTTTTTCCGTGCTTGCGGACGGCTTCATGCGCCGATTGTACGAATTGATTAACGCACCCATGGTCGGCATATCGGTCCTTTTCCCACCCGAGAAAGCGGTCGGAATCAG
>CAYGIB010000273.1:343-3073 GCA_964349735.1 uncultured Oscillospiraceae bacterium
CTGATGCTCCCGGTGCTGGTGGTTTTCTACGTAGCAACGCAGATTTTTCGCTTTTACAGAAATGCGTATCTGGCCGATCAGCTTCTTCTGAATGACGTGCCGCAAAGCTCAAATTCCTTCGCACGAAAGGATAAAGAGCCCGCCGCGGACCAAAGATCCAAGCGGGGGGTCGCAGCTATTTTGGCCAAGCTGTCAGCGAATCGGGCGGTAAGAGTCACTGGCGGCATCGAAACGGCCGGGGATGAGCCGGTGAACGGAGAACGGAGGGCAATGGAGAAAGATGAGGCATTTTCGGAAGAAGTAGACGAGCCAATGGAATCCGGGTTGGACGTCTTGTCAGAACCTGCGGGATCGGTCCCGGAAGAATTGGCTGAGTCCGCGGAAGACGAGTTTTCCGACAGCGGAGAGAAACAGGAGGATAAGAGAGTTTTTGACATCTCGCTTTCGAGCCTGGAAGAGAAAGCGAAAGGTCCGTCTAAAGGAGAATAAAGCTCTTGAAAATAATCCGGGCTTCTAATACAATAAAAGAAACCACGAAACGCAGTATTGAAAACGAGAATAACGGGAGGTCGATATGTCAACCAATAAATCATTTTGGAGAAGATGGCTGGAGGGCAGTAAGGACAAAGAATCCATCGACAGCCCGACCGAGACTTCCGCCGGAGCCGGAGACCCGCTCGAAGAGGGATTGAAGGGGCTGTCATGGATTGAATCCGGCAAAGAGGCCGTTACATTCCTCCGGAGAAAAGCCCAGTCATTGGGCGAGGAAATTGCAAACAGCATCACACATGGGGTCATGGCGATATTTATGCTGGGCATCCTGCCTTTTGCGGCAATTCTGGCATATACCCGGGCTCCGGAGGGCAAAGAAACACTCGATGCTTTCGGAGTTTCCGTTTTTATCATCTCTGTTTTTCTGATGTTTTTGTCTTCGACGATTTATCATTCCATGGCACGGGCCACGAAGCACAAAGAAGTCATGCACCGGATTGATCACATCATGATTTTTGTCGCGATTGCGGGAACCTATACGCCGATTTGTCTTTCCGTCATCGGAGGAGCATGGGGCATTGGCATTTGCATCGCACAGTGGGCGCTCGTTCTTGCCGGTGCTTTATTCAAGGCGCTCGCGTTTTCCAAGTCAATCCAATCGTACATTTTCACAATCACGATCTATATACTCATGGGCTGGATGGGAATCCTTTTCTTTCCGAAGCTCTGGAGCACTGCCAACGCTGCAACCTTCTGGCTGATTGTTGCCGGAGGAATTTGCTACACGGTCGGCGTTGTATCCTTTGCAATGAAGTTTAAATTTAATCACATGGTCTGGCATTTTCTTGTCGACTTCGGTGCCATCTGCCACCTGTTGGCGATTATTTTTTTCATGCGCTTGTAGAGATTATCAACTCGGTTCCGGTTAACCGTCGAAACTCAGGGGATTCCCATATGCGGTATTATCTCGATATTTTGCGGAATTTCCGTGTTTTTTGCGCTGTTCTTTTCGAAAAAAGCAGGAAAACGACCCTGTTTTTCTCTTCCGGTTGAATTGTTGCAATTTCACTACATATAGTATTTCCCTGTTGACGCGACCACAATATTTAGTTAGAATGAGCTCACCTCAACAGGGAGTTCTACTGGATTATTTGAGATTTGAGGATAGATGAGGATAGAGATGAAGATTCAGGGCTTGATGAAGATGACATTGCTTGACTTCCCGGGACAGGTCGCCTGTACCGTGTTCACAAGCGGCTGCAATTTTCGCTGCCCGTTTTGCCACAACGCATCTCTTGTCCTGCCCGAGAGAATCACGGACGAGGGGATTGCCGAAGAGGAGTTTTTCGCGTTTCTCGGGAAGCGTGCGGGAAAGCTCGACGGCGTTTGCCTATCCGGCGGCGAGCCGCTTATCCAACCCGACATTGCGGATTTCATCCGTCGGGTGAAGGGGCTCGGGTTCAAGGTCAAACTGGACACCAACGGATCTGTGCCGGATGTTCTTCGGTCTCTTTTGGAAGAGGGCTTGCTCGACTACGTTGCAATGGACATCAAGAATGATTCGGAAGGCTATGCCAAGGCGTGCGGGATTACACATTCTCCCGTCGACCAGGTTCAAGAGAGCATCCGCATTCTTTTATCGTGCGGCGTGCCGTTTGAATTCAGAACGACGGTAGTCGATGAGCTGCACACCGAGGACACAATGAGATCCGTCGCCCGGTGGATTGCCGGCGCCCCGCAATACTTTCTTCAGTCGTTTATCGATTCCGACAATGTGATCGAGAAGGGTCTCCACTCCTGCCCGAAGCAGAAGCTGGAAGCTATTTTGAAGGCAGTTGTCGAATATGTTCCGTCCGCGAAGCTTCGTGGCATCTAATGTTTTCTATTTAATATATCAGGACTTATCAAGGGAGGGCGAGATCATGTACCAGGTAGTGAAAAGAGACGGAAAGACAGTGGAGTTCACTCTGTCCAAGATTTCCGCTGCGATAACGAAGGCATTCGAAGCGCAGAACAAGGAGTACAATCCGGACATTATCGATTTTCTCGCACTCAAGGTGACCGCGGATTACGCACCTAAGATTAAAGAAGGGCGTATCAGCGTAGAAGAAATCCAGGACAGCGTTGAGAGCGTCCTTCAGAAAAGCGGATATGAGGATGTCGCCAAGGCGTACATTCTGTACCGCAAGCAGCGCGAGAAGTTACGCTACATGAAATCAGCGCTTCTTGACTATAAGG
>CAYGIB010000274.1:0-3031 GCA_964349735.1 uncultured Oscillospiraceae bacterium
ATCATACCGCGCTGACCTTTGCCGATCGGGGCGATCAGGTCGATGATACGCGTCGAAAGCTCGTTCTTGTCGGTCTCAAGTATGAACCGCTCGTCGGGATAAATCGGCGTCAACCGCTCAAAATGCTGCCGTCGCTGCATTTTTTCCGGCGGCAGGTCGTTCACTTCTTTGATGTATTGAATCGGTGCGTATTTATCGGATTCCTTCTTCGGACGGACGGGTCCGGTCACGCAGTCTCCGGTCCGCAGGCCGAATCTGCGAATATAATTGCTGTGGACAAATATATCGCTGGCGGACGGAAGATAGTTCTCCCTCCGGATGAATCCGAAGCCTTCCGGCATGATTTCCAGTATGCCCGTAATCATCTCGTTCTCGGGCTCTTTGTGGCGTAAGGTTCTGTGCGCTCCGCCGGGCTTGGTCCTGGCCCCATCCTCGGAATCCGACGTATCCTCATCGGCCGACTCCTCGTCATAAAGGCCCTCCTCAATGGGAAAATCATCGTCCGTCGGAAATCCGTTGTTTATCTTGGGTTTTATAATGATCGAACGCTTCTTGCCTCTCGTGGGCTTTTTTTGCACGGCGGAAACGGTTTCGGTTCCGACCGCAGATATGTCATCACCGATTTCGACCGGGCTTCTGTCTTCTTCCGTTATTGAATAAAACGTCGACTGCCCGGCCGTCTCATAATCGTCTGCGGCATCTCTCATTTCCGCAATCTCCGGAGCCCACTCGTGAGTCGGCTCACTCGGTGCGGCTCTTTCGTCTCCGGAAGTTTTTTCGCCTCTCGTCGATTTCCGACGCGAGGAAGAGCGAGTGTGTCTTTCCGCCGTCACCGGAGCGGCAGCGTCGAAAATCGTTTCCTCGGTCTCATACGCGACCTCAATCGGCAATTCGTCCCTAACTGTCTCATGCACAGCCTCAATCGACATCTCCTCCGTTATGGCCTCGTGCTCTGCGGAATCGGACCATAAAGGCTCCGAATCGCCGAACTGATCGGTGATTCGCTCTTCACTCTTCTCGGATGAACCGATTCGCTCCTGCTCGAGGAAAAAGTCAATGAGGTTTTGCTTACTCATCGAACTGGCCTTCGATTCGGTCAATAATCCGAAATGGACCGCAATCGCAACAAGATCCTTCTTTTTTTTCGCGGAAAAGCTTTCGGTTGAATTCATGTTGTACCTCGTGAATTTCAATGGTGAAACGGCGGAAAAGAGGCAAAGCAATCGTGCTTAGCTGATTTACTTTAACCGTGCGCAAAAAAGCGCCACATAATAATAAAGTCAGAAACAAAAAAACGGAAAAGCCTTACGTTTGAATGAATCGGCGCATCATGCGAAAAATCGCCGCGCATATCGAATCGAACCGTAGCCATTATAAATCTGTTTGAGCAATAAAGTCAATCCGAAAAAATTTGATATGCCGAAAGGCCGGCCCGTATCTCTTCACTTTACCTTATTCCACCGACTTCATCGATTCCACCATTCGGATGCGCTTCAGGTAGAAGTGCATGATTCCGTGGATGATCATCGAAAAGCCGCAGGTAACGGAAAAAGCCAGAAGAAAGCTTACCGGGCGGATTTCCCGCCCGAACATAATCATGTCGACCTCGGCCGTTCGAATGACGGAGGAGTGCATGAAAATGCCGAGTATAAGACCCAGTCCGGCACCGATGACCGTCAGCACGGCGTTTTCGCGGAAGACGTAGGCCGAAACCTCCGGGTCGTAAAAGCCGAGAACCTTTAGCGTTGCGATTTCCCGGATTCTCTCCTTCACATTGATATTTGTGAGGTTATAAAGAACGATGGCCGCCAGGGCAAATGCGGAACCGGTAAGGACGTAGATGACCGAGTCGAGGTTTTTGAAAATCTCATGCGTCTGTGCCTTGATGCCCGAGTAATTGACGACTGCCGCGAACTCCGTTTTTTCGAGGATTTCTGCCGCCAAATTCTCGCGCGCGGCTCCGTCTGCCCGGTCGGTTCGGGTCAATACGACATTGTATTCAAGTTGCTCGCCGATTTCCTCTTTCGCAAACGAGGGAGACATATAGACATAGTGCTCCATGTAGTTTTCGGCAATCCCGGCTATTTTTGCCTTGAACTCGCTCCCGCTTCCGGTAATAAACAGCACCGTGTCTCCCTTTTGAAGATCGAGAAGAATCGACGCTTTTTCTGAAAGAACGACCCCGTCATCGGGTATGTGAATCACCTCTGTACCGTCCCGTTCTCTTAGGTGATAAAAATTCTCGAAAATCCCGGTGTCCGACGGAACGATAAAGGACGCGCCCAGTTTCTCCCCGTCGGCGTTTTGTATGGTGACCGGCTGCGCGGAAACGGGACAAATACGAGTTATACCGTCCATGCCCGACAGGAGCCGAATCGCCGGATCGTCCCCCGCGTCCGTTGTCGGTTCGTTAAGATATACGCGCATCTCATGGATCAGAATTTCGTCAAACTGCTTGTCAACGATATCGTTCACCGCATCTTTAAGACCAAATCCGGTGAGAATCAGAGCGGTGCAACCCGCAATCCCCAGCGCGGTCATTACAAACCGTTTCCCGTACCGAAGAAGATTTCTGACGGTGACCTTGTGAATGAAGCTCAAACGCCTCCATAAGAAGTCGATACGTTCGAACGCAAAAGTCCTGCCGAGTATGGGCGGCTTCGGTCGCATCAGCTCGGCGGGGCGTGTCCGAACCGTCCGCAGAATCGCATACAGTGTCGCCAAAACAATGGACGAAGTTGCGATAAGAATGGTAGGCCACGCATGCTCCAAGTGAAAAGACGGCTCTATCGGCGGCAGTCGATACATAATCAGGTACGGGTGAAAAATCACGCGCGGAAATACCTGAAATCCGATGATGACGCCGAAAATGCTCCCCAGAATGCCTGCGGCTCCGGCGTATACGATATATTTCAGCGCAATCGGGCCCGTCGGGTAACCGAGCGCCTTCAAGACACCGATTCGAGTCCGCTCCTCGTCGACCATGCGCGTCATCGTCGTCAGGCACACGAGCGCCGCGACGAGGAAAAAG
>CAYGIB010000275.1:0-3021 GCA_964349735.1 uncultured Oscillospiraceae bacterium
AATGAAAGGGATTTCCAAATCCTTCGGGTCGGTTTGCGCCAATGAGCAGATAAATTTTGAGGTTCGGCAGGGTGAAATTCACGCGTTACTCGGAGAAAACGGTTCCGGGAAAAGCACATTAATGAATGTGCTTTCCGGGGTGTATCGCCCCGATTGCGGAAGCATCAAGGTTTTCGGAGAGGAGAAGAATTTTCATTCTCCGGGAGATGCCATTCGGTGCGGAATCGGTATGGTGTATCAGCACTTTAAGTTGGCCGAATCGCTCACCGCTAACGAGAATATTATTGCGGGATTAAGCGCAAAGAAACTTCTTGCGGTAGTCACATCGGCTGAAGCCAATCCATCAACCGAAGGTTTCGAGCCGATCAATCAATTAAATGGTAAAAACACATCAGAAACCCACGCGAATTCTAAATCTAAATACAGCAGAAACCGGAAAAGCGAATGGGTGAGACGCTATGCGGAGCGCTTCCGTATCCAATTCGATCCGGACAAACCGGCATCGCAATTGTCGGTAAGCGAGAAGCAATCGGTCGAAATCATTAAGGTCCTCATCCGCGGAGCCAAGATTCTTGTGCTGGACGAGCCGACTGCAGTTCTTACCCCCCAGGAAACCAAAAGGCTATTTGGCGTTCTGCGTAATATGCGTGACCGCGGTTGCTCCGTCGTATTCATCAGTCACAAGCTCGGAGAAATCATGGAGCTCTGCGACCGGGTTACCGTACTTCGAAAAGGAAAGAGCGTCGGGACTCTGGTAGTGTCTGAGGTAGACACCTATGACCTCATCGAGAAGATGGTCGGACGGAAAATCGAGCTGGAAATCGAGCGGCCGGAGCCGGATCCCGAACAGCGCGAGTGCCTTCGGGTGGAGTCCGTTTCCTACATAGACGAGAAGGGTCTGAAGAAGCTTTCCGACGTTTCCTTCTCGACCCGTTACGGAGAGATTTATGGTGTCGCCGGATTAGCCGGCGGAGGACAGAAGGAGCTATGCGAGGTCATTACGGGTATTATTCGTCCTGCCGGCGGAACGATCTCGGTGGACGGAGAGAATATATCCGGACTTTCTCCGCGCAGCATCTCGGCCAAGGGCGTGTCCATGTGTTTTATTCCCGAGGATCGATTGGGTATGGGCTTGGTTGCCTCGATGGGGATGGTCGAAAACATTCTGCTTAAGGATTACGCATTCCAGAAGGGTTTTTTCGTTCGAACGGATGAAGCCAGAGCCAAGTCCGAGCTGATTGTCGAAGAACTGGATATTCTTACCCCGAGCGTCACTCATCCGGTGCGTCTCCTTTCAGGAGGAAATATTCAGAAGGTGATTCTCGGTCGCGAAATTCATCTCAAGCCGAAGTTGATGATCGCGGCTTATGCCGTACGAGGACTTGACATTCAATCATCACACACCATCTATCGATTGCTCAACGATCAAAAGGCTCAGAAGGTTTCCGTGCTGTATATCGGAGAGGATTTGGATGTTTTGCTGGCGCTGTGCGATCGCATAATGGTCTTATGTCAGGGCGAAAACATGGGCATCGTCGACGCAAAGGAAACGGACAAGATTGAAATCGGACAGATGATGTCCGGAACCCGGCTGGATGTAATCAGAACGGGGGTGGATTATGTTTCGAATCGCTAAACGCGAGAAGTCATCTATCTCGGATTCCGTGATTTTCCGTTTTTTTGGATTCATTGTCGGGATGGGGCTTTCGATGATTTTTATCGCCGCTTTGGGACATAATCCATTTGCAGCACTCGTCACGCTCCTTTCCGGAGCATTCGGTACCGTTAATTCAATCCGGAACACTTTGACTTTTGCGATTCCACTTGCTACTACAGCGCTCGGACTCTCCGTTGCCTTTCGAATGAGATTCTGGAACATCGGAGGAGAAGGCCAATTACTCATGGGTGCTACAGCTGCGATGTTCGTTTCGCTATCGACCGGAGCCGATACACCGGGATGGGTTCTCGTACCGGCGATGATGATTGCGGGCTTTTTCGGCGGGGCAATCTGGGCGATGATTCCGGGTGTTTTTAGAATCCAACTGAGAACGAACGAAACCCTATTTACTCTAATGATGAATTACATTGCGATCAATATAGTGAAATTCCTATACTATGAGCTCTGGAAAGATCCGACAAACCCGTTTCCGGGAATTCAGAGCATCCATACCCAAGCGAGATTAATACGTATTGGAGGTATCAGCGTCGGAATACTGGTTCCGATTCTGCTCACGATTTTTGTATATATTCTCGTGAACAAAACCAAACAGGGATATGAAATCCGCGTCGTCGGCGAAAGCGAGCCGACCGCTCACTACGCCGGCATGAGTGTGAAAAAAATTATGATCGGAGGCATTATCTTATCCGGAGGTATCGTTGGACTTGCCGGTGCTGTGAAGCTTACCGGTGAGACGTTTACGCTAACGGAGAGCCTGGCCGGAGGTGCAGGATTTACTGCGATTGTTATCGCATGGCTTGCGAATCTCTCCGCACCGATTATTTTAGTGGTGTCATTTCTTTTTGCCGCTCTGGAACAAGGAGCTCAGATCATCCAGCTCCGGCTGGGTGTTCCGGCCGCCGTTGCGGAAATTATAAAGGGACTGATTCTGATGTCCTTTCTCGGCTCTGAGTTCTTCCTTCGGTACCGTTTGATCTTCTCTCGCAACATAACGGGAACTCGTCCGGACGGAACCCGTTCCGAATCGATAAACGCGGATAACGACCCCGGAGAAGATATCGAAATACCGGTTGAGGAGGTGAGAGCATGATTACAATATTAACTCGCCCCGAATTCATCGCTTCCGCAATATCTTTTTCGGTCATTCTCATTTTAGGAACTCTTGGCGAGCTTTTGACGGAGCGCGCAGGGCACTTAAATCTTGGCGTTGAAGGCATGATGCTCCTTGGAGGATCTTTCGGGTATTACGCCGCAGTCCAATCTGCCTCTCTGCCGCTTTCGCTGTTTGCAGCTTGCTTCGGTTCCGGTTTAGGTGCTTTGATGTACGGTTTCCTGACGGTTAC
>CAYGIB010000276.1:0-3020 GCA_964349735.1 uncultured Oscillospiraceae bacterium
TTTTTTTAAATGCCGACGGGTTTTTGCGGCACATGCTTAATAAAGAATTGCCTCATCCGTCTATCGATCGGTTGAGGCAAACCGGTACAATAATAATCATTAATGGGTTCAAGTCCGTCAGAAACTCTCCTTGGCTACACTATTTACGAATACACATACGCCATGACCCGATACTTCGTCGCGAGCGGAACCGCATCCGATCCGCCTGCCGGATCATTCGGTGCCGGACAGTAATTCAGGTAGAAAAAGCTGTTGTTGCTATCGAAAAACTCCGATTCTATTCTTCCGTAGATAATCGGTCCGTTGTCTGCCCAGAATCTGCCGTTATCGCCGTACAACCCGATATATGCATCCACGATGGCATACTGCTCGGCTTTAAGCGTATTGTTACCGAACCCGATAATATATAAGCATGGCTTGGTTCCCACTGTTGCCTGAGTCTTGACGGCCGGGTGTGTGGTCGAAATGATGCCCTTCCATGTGCTGTAGTTATTCTTGCCTGCTATCATATAGCCGTTTTCCAGAAGAATAATCTTGCCCCAGTTCGCCGATCCGTTAATAAATTGCAGGGACCCGGTGGCAGAAGCTACCGGCCCCACATTAAACGGCTTCGCCGAAGAAGAATTGATAATATATAGTGTAATATCGTTATTGACCAGATCGAAAATCAAATCTCCGGTCACATTGGCTGTCGTTGACGCATCTATGTAGTACGATGAACCGGTAAACGTCTGATTGGAAGAAAGATTCGTAATCTTGGTCGCATTGGCCGTAATTTGAGCAACCGTGGTATACTGCGCGAGCGCCTTGGCCTCGGCGGTTGTTGGTAACTCCCGCTCAATGTTTGCAATCTTATCGAGGTCGGTGGTGTAGGACAACACGACCGGTTTGATCGTTGAGGCGTCATATGCGGCGTTGGGTTTCCCCGTTGCCGTTATGATTCCGGCTAAATCGGTGTTTCCCGGAGAATATCGAACGTCGCCGCTCATATTCCGAATCGCTCCGGCGGTGTAAGGATCACTGAACCAGTTGGTATAATCATAGAAAACCACTCCGGAATCGATGTAGTACGGTTCACCCAGAACATACTGACCCCAGGTGTCCTTCCTCATGGTCGTATTCACATAGTACTGACCCTTCGTGCCCCGGACACCTCCGGCCGGTGAAGAAGTCAGTGTCGTCGGATTGCCGGCTGCGTCTAAGAAAAC
Organism: uncultured Oscillospiraceae bacterium; assembly: GCA_964349735.1. Taxonomy (GTDB): domain Bacteria; phylum Bacillota; class Clostridia; order Saccharofermentanales; family Saccharofermentanaceae; genus JAAYCT01. The sequence continues at coordinate 1,209 of CAYGIB010000276.1, forward strand.
ACCGGCAACACCCGCTGTCTCTCCGAGGAAAAGTATGTGCTCCGACGTGATAACGCCGTTGCCTCCGAGGTTGGTATAGATTCCCGCTTCGTCACCCCAGAAAATGATGTTGCCCTTATAAGCATTACCGGCTCCAGACAAGACCATTCCGGTATACACAACATCACCGACTAATTCGATGGTACCGGTTCCGACATTCAAATCTCCGTTCAGAACCACATAGTTCGATAATACCTGACTCGGATCATATCCGGTCGTTCTTCCGATGACGGTGTTATTGAAAGTGTTCGCGGAATCGTCTCCGCCCAACGTGAACATCGAGCCGAATCCCGTCGGGAAAACTACGGGGGGAATAATTTCCAGAATAACGCGAACATTTTCCGAAACTCCATCTCCCGTTGCGTTAATGCCCGTCACAAAATCGATGGTAATATAGGCGCCCGACCTGCCGAAGGTAGCCTTCGTCCAGCCGCCCGCCGCTTCGCTCTTGGCTCCGATACCCGGGGCTACCGAGTTGCTGGATCCGACACTGTCCGTAAATCCATAGCCCGCTGCGGATTGAAACCAAACAACTTCTCCCGCATCTGCCCACATCTCAACCACGGAATCTCGAAGCTCCTGGGTTACGGTTATTGCGTCGACGACCGTCTTCGCGGTCGATGTGAGCGTCAGCCTTGCCTGACTCGTCTGCGCATCGTCGTAGAAACGATCCCGGGTTGCAATCGTAACAGATAGTGCGGATGTAATTAATATCAAACCGACCGCCATGATGACCAAGACAAGAATCAGCATTCCTCCCGATCGGGAAGAGCCCGGTCTCCCTGTGCGCGGCTGTCTGTAGGACAACCTCTTCATCAATTTCATCATTCTCATCCCCTCCGAATCTCGATGTGATTATATTGCTATAGAACGCATATGCGTAGATTATTCCAATTACTATTATATAGTAAAAGCAATAATCTTCAATCCTTGAGGTGTGTCCATTGTGTAAAAAAGCATGTCTTCAAGCCTGATTTAAAGGCGATTTACCCGGCGAATAAGAAAAAAACAGGCACGCGGACAGGCGGCTTGGCTTATTTCTCCGGTTGAATCGTTTCGTCTTCGTCTGCCCGAAAAACGGGTTCGACCGGCCTCCCGGCCACTCCGTAATGCATGAATTCTTCAAACCGATCCGATATCGGCTTCGCTTCTCCCGGTTGGATCAGTTTCAGAGTCACGGATGCATAGTACTTGCCGTCCGCAGACTTCTTCAGTCGAATTCGCCCCGCCGTCAGGTTGTGCCCGGCGCAGCGAAAGAGCGCAAAGGCGCTTTTCCGGATTCGGAACCATCGCAGTTCTGCTTGCAGCGGCTCACCGCAGGCCGGACAAACGACCGGCTCCGCAAAGGTTATGCGACAGCACTCCTCCCAGGAATCGAAGCGTTCCGTTCTGTGCTCGGCCTGCACATTCAAATCCGGATCAAACAGGTATTGCTCCAAGTTGAAAATGCCTTCGAGCTCCTTTTTTGATTGGTCATTGTATTCGCGAACTTTTTCCTCGTGCTCCTTTTCGAGAATCTCGAAAAGGCCCCCGAGAACTCTTCCGGTATATTCCGCGTCGCGGTGGGCCTCATGAAAATCGTCCTGCTTCGGGATTCGGAGGAAATCGACCGCGTACTCGACGCTTCTTTGCGCGTTTCCCCCCTCAGCGACCTTGGAAAAGAGCGTCTGCACGTCCAGAAACCGGCGGCCCAACAAGGCCGGCCGATTGTGAAAGCGCAGATTGGCCTTAAGAATCGACAGATCCGAATTGCCCCACCCGCAGTATATAAAT
>CAYGIB010000277.1:0-3011 GCA_964349735.1 uncultured Oscillospiraceae bacterium
GTGAAGAACAATATTTTCGCATAAGTTTCCCGGGAGGAATCGGAATGGTTTCCAAAACAGTATTTTTTCAATGTGACGAAGCGCTTCAGATGAAAGCGGTCGCGGTCTTGATTCAGAAGGCGTCGACCTTTAGAAGCAGTATTTACCTGATGCGCAGCGGGCGGCGCGCAAACGCGAAGAGCCTTCTGGGTGTAATGTCCCTGGGAATCGAGAACGGCGCGGAAATCGAAGTGACGGCCGAGGGCGACGACCAGCGTGAAGCGCTCGATACGCTCATTGCGTACCTGGAGAATCCGAAGGCATAATGAAATCCGAACGGACGGAATTTGACGCACGTCTGGATACCGTACCTAATCGCCCGGGAGTGTACCTGATGAAGGACGTCTCGGGCTCTGTTATATATGTCGGCAAAGCCAAAAGTCTCAAGAACCGCCTGCGAAGCTATTTCTCGAAAAATCCCTCCGGAACGGCCAAAGTACTCGCGATGATTTCACATATCGCGGACTTTGACTTCGTCGTTGTAAGCAGCGAGCTTGAAGCGCTTCTCCTCGAGTCGAATTTTATCAAAAGCCACCAGCCCCACTACAATATCCTGTTGCGGGACGATAAGGGCTTTCCTTATGTCTGTATCACGATGAACGAGCAGTATCCGCGAATCCTGAAAGCCTTTCGGATCGGTAAAGACCGGGAACAGGGTGCCCGGTATTACGGTCCGTTTCTCGGCGGCGACCTGTATCACGCGCTGCGCGGCATCCGGGACATATTTCCGACGAAAACCTGCCGGCGCGTCCTGCCGAGAGATGTCGGAAAGCAAAGACCCTGCCTCAACTATCATATCGGCCAGTGTATCGGGCCCTGCCGCGGCGATGTGTCCGCCGAGGAATACCGTTCGGTCATGGAGGATGTGTGCCGGTTTTTCGAGGGGCGGTACGGCGGGATCAAGAAGGACTTATCGGAGAAGATGCAAAAAGCGTCCGATGAGATGAAATTCGAGCGCGCCGCGATTTACCGCGACCGGCTCGAGGCGCTGACGCGCATTGTTGAGGCCCAGAACGTATCTTTCTCAGACGAAAAGGATATTGACGCGATTGGTCTTTTTCGCGATGCGGGTGAAATCTGTATCCGCAAACTCGAACTGCGCGGCGGCCTTATTGTCGGCTCCTCGACGTTTTTTCTCGCCGACGACGGCGAGGAGGATGCATCGGTTCTTTCCGCTTTCCTGATCCAATATTACCCGGACGCATCGTTTATCCCGCCGCTCGTGCTGCTGCCGGTTCTCATGGAGGACACCGAGGTGGCCGAGGAGTATCTTTCGAAACAGGGAGGCCATAGGGTGGAGTTGCGCGTACCGAAGCGCGGAGACGGGGTGCGGCTTCTGGAGCTTGCCGTCAGCAATGCACGCGAGAGTCTCCGCCGCAGGATTCTCCGGGTCGGAGAATCGGAGAGCGGAATTCGGGAGGCACTCGAGCAGCTTCGGGCACGCTTAAGTATGAGTCAAATCCCCGGGCGAATCGAGGCTTTCGATATTTCCAACCTCGGTCAGGACGACCGGTGCGGCGCGATGGCGGTCTTTAAAGATGGCCGTCCGAACCGTACGGGGTATCGCTTCTTCAAAATCAAAGCCGCCGAGGGTCAGGACGATTACGGATCCATGCGCGAGGTCCTTCGGCGTCGCTTCTCTCATAGCGAAAATGATTTCGGTTCGCTGCCTGATCTCTTACTGATGGACGGCGGAAAAGCGCACGTCCTCCTGGCAAAATCGGTACTCGCGGAATTCAACATAAGCGAGCGTGTAGTCGTTGCGGGGATGGTCAAGGACCGGAAGCACAGGACCGCCGGAATCGTCCTCCCGGACGGCACGACGGAGCTTTTCCCCACACCCGATCAGATGACCGAAGAAAACATGGTTCTTTTGCGCCTCCTGACTGCGGTTCAGAACGAGGTGCACCGACTGGCCTTTTCGTATCAGCGCAAGCTGAGCAAGAAGAGAAACCTGTCGTTCGTGCTCGAGGACATAGAGGGAATCGGCCCTGCCAAGCGAAAAGCGCTTCTACAGCACTTCGGCACCATCGGGCAAGTTCGGGCGGCCGACGAGCAGGCGCTTGCCCGGGCTCCGAAAATCACCGCCGAAAACGCAAACGCAATCTACCGGCATTTTCACCGCAGGGAGGAAAACTAGATGGCACTTTGGGCAATCTCCGATTTGCATTTATCCCTCGGGTGCAATAAACCCATGGATATTTTCGGGGCCAAATGGATCGACTCGGAAGAGCGGCTCCGGGAGAACTGGACCCAAAGCGTCGCAATGACCGACACGGTGCTCATTCCCGGCGATATTTCGTGGGCGATGACCCTCGAAGAAGCCCTCCCGGACCTGATTTTTCTCGAAAAGCTCCCCGGACAGAAGATCCTGAGCAAGGGAAATCACGACTACTGGTGGGGAACAAACGGAAAGGTCGAGCGCTTCTTCGCAGAAAACGGAATCGGCTCCATCCGTTTACTAAAAAACAACGCGTTCCTTTGCGGAACCGACGTCATCTGCGGATCGCGGGGCTGGCTTCTTCCCGATTATCCGGAATTCTCCGCGGCGGACCGCCTGATTTTCGAGCGGGAAGTTGCCCGGCTCGATCGGTCGCTCCGATCCGGGAGTGAGATTCTGCCGGAGGGAGGACGTTTGATTGTCATGCTGCATTATCCGCCGCTTTCCGGTAAGGAAGGCTCCTCGCCATTCTCGCTCCTGTGCGAGCAGTACGGCGTATCCGTATGCCTCTATGGACATCTGCACGGCAGAGGGCATGAAAAGGCAGTCGAAGGGGTCCTTGCGGGGGTCGAATACCGCCTGATTTCCGGGGATTATATTGCCTTCAAACCCTTGCGGCTCTAAGCAAAACAGGTCATTTGCGCAGTTGCTTAATTTCAGGGCTTAATATATAATAACTGTCGCCCCTCATTAAGAGCCGTTTATTCGGTGCAAATTGGGGGAAGCCAGTCGGACGGGAGACGTGAATATG
>CAYGIB010000278.1:0-2542 GCA_964349735.1 uncultured Oscillospiraceae bacterium
GAAGTTGACCGCACCACCCCCGTACGCACCGCCCGAAGTCGTACGGATGCGTCCGGCATTATCGATATTGTTCCCGGCCATGTCGAGCCAACGAGTCGCCGTGTGATTGCCGAGGTTGTCGCCTCCCGAGCTCGCGCTCGTCTGGATACTTCCGTCCGGGAATTTGATGCCACCACCACCTCCGAAGGTTTCAATCCGTCCGTTCACGGAGAGCTTCTCCGCGGGGCTCGTCGTCCCAATCCCGACGTTGCCACCCAGCGGATTGATGAATGTGTTGCTCTGGTTAACCCATCCGAGATAGATACTCTGTCCGAATCCGGCATCGAGGTGGAGGTTCCCGTTTGTCGAGATTACCTGTGCTGTTCCGGCAGCAAGCCACTGCCCGGCATTCGCGCCAACAACCAGCTTCCCGTTCCACGCGGCAGTCGGTCCGAAGACGGCGCTGGAATCATTTCCCGCTGAAATGCCGAATGCGGAAGCTCGTACCTGGTACGCGCTTCCGAGCGTAAGTGGTCCCCCGACATTCCCCGAGGGCGGCGCCTGCGTCGGCGCGGTCCACGCCTGCGCGAACTGGAGCCCGAGTCCGAGGACGATACCGAGAGAGACGACTTTTGTCCAATAGACCAGCGTGTTCCCTTTTTGCATACACGTTTGATTATGCTTATTTTATTTCATGCACAATGACAAATTTCAAACTTCAAATATCAAATCAATAGCAAATGTCTTAATTTTCGAATTTCACATTCTGATTTGATTTGTCATTTGGCATTGGGAATTTGATATTGGTATTTTACTCTCTCTCTCTCTCTCATGCAAGCAAGGAAAAAAGAGACCCCGCGGGTGCGGGGTTTTTTGACATCACTCATCATGCATCCTGTATCTTTTATCTTCCTTTCCAGTTCACCTTGAGGAAGTGGGAGGCGCAGGACATGCATGGGTCGTAGGCGCGGATGATCTTCTCGCATTCGAGGGAAATCTCTTCTTCCGTCATGTCCATGTGGTCGCTTATGAACATACCGAGGTCTTGTTCGATGGCGATCTGGTTCTGTCCGGTCGGGACGACGACTTCACCGCCGGTTACGATGCCTGCGTCGTTCACTTCGAGTTTGTGGAAGAGCATGCCGCGGGGAGCTTCGACGACGCCGATACCGACGCCGGCTTTCTTGGGAATCGGCATCAGCCGTTCCGTCTGGAAGACCGTGTTGCGGAGGATGTCGAGCGACTCATCGACTGAATGGAGGATGCTGATCGCCTGGGCGAGGTTGTTGTGATAGACGTTATGCGATGGGAAGAGTTTGAGCTCCATCGCCGCGTCCTCGCGCGTACGCGGATGGAGCGCGTTCTTGTTGAGATTGAGCCGGGCAAGCGCGCCGGTGCGGTAGGTCTGTCCGTTGAAGGTGTATCCGGATGCCTGGGAATAGGGGACGACGACGTGTTCGAGATGGTCGCGATAGCCCTTTTCATCGCAGATGAAGCCGTTCATGTCGTAGATGTCGCCCTCGAGATAGGAGAAGGGATCGTGGACGATTGCCGCGTAATTCGTCTCGCGGACGAGCGAGAACGAGCATTCCGCGTAGATCTTGATGAGCCGGAGCACGGCGGGACGGATTTCTTCGAGCTCGCGGATCATCGCCTTTGTCTTGATCGGATCGGGAATACTCGCGAATCCGCCCGGCATCGGAACGAACGCATGGACGGATCGTCCGGCGACGAGGATTGCAAGGTGATTGCCGGCGCCCTTGACTGCGAACGCGTCGTGGAGCATCTGATGTTCGACTGGATCCTCGTCCGAGAAGGCGAGAAGCGAGTCCCGGTTGAAAACGTCCGGGAGCGAGAAGAGGTAGAGATGGAGGGCGTGGTCACGGATGATGAGGCCGTGGTAAGTGAGTGCGCGGAGGAGTCTGGTTTGTTCGGTCACCCCCATGCCAAGTGCGTGTTCGACCGCTTCGATGCTTGCCATGAGGTGCGCGTTCGAACAGGTGCCGCAGATGCGTGCGAGGAGTTGGGGTACGGCTGCGACCGGTTTTCCGGTCATCGCGTGGACGTAGAACCGCTTGAATTCCTTGATCGCGAAGCGGACGTCTTTCACTTTTCCGTTCTCGATTTCGACATCGAGGCCGACAGCGCCTTCGATTTTCGTTACTTCATCTATCTTGAACCCGCTCATCTCCGATATCTGGTGCATACGTTTGAAAATTTCAAAATCCAAATGACAAATGACAAACCAAATCCGAATGTTTGAAATCCAAAAATGAGCGCGTGTCGTTTTCTTTGGAATTTCGGTTTTGAGCTTGATTTGACATTTGAAATTTGAGTTTTGGATTTATTAAAGCTTCTCCGGCACTTCCGCCTCTTTTATGCCGAATTCGACGAGCGCGTCGCCGAGAACCTTCATGAAGCCGGCTTCGGTCATGGGGCAGCCGGGAACGATCGCGTCGACTTTTACGATTTCGTCGAGTCGTTTCACCTTTTCCGCGAATTTGAACCGTTCGAGGAGGAAGGCGATCTTACAAGATACTGATAGTGGGCTATCTTTAGCAGA
>CAYGIB010000278.1:2552-3005 GCA_964349735.1 uncultured Oscillospiraceae bacterium
TTCCGGCGGGAAGGCGTTGCGTTGGGCGGTCGGCATGCCGGTAACGGCGCAGGATCCGATCGCGACAAGTTTAGTGGCGAGTCCGCGGATTTCTTTCAGCTTCGCCTCGTGCTCCTCCGACTCAATGGCGCCTTCGACGAAAGCGACATCCATCTGATCGAGTACGTTCTTTGATTGGAGCACGCGTGCGTGGCGGATATCGAGTACTTGGCGCCATTCTTCGAAGTGGTCGTTCATGAGCTCGGTGAAGACGACCGTCGAATCCTCACAGCAGGTGAACGTGAACCATCCGATGCGGAGCCGTTTCTGTTCTGGCATAATTGAAACTTTCAAATGCTTAATGATGAAATAATACCATTTTCTTGTGAGAAAAGAAAAAACCTTTGGTTGAGCGACATTTGCCAGGATTTTTGTCTAGTAGTATAATAAATCTTGCTACCACAACATGTAGTG
>CAYGIB010000279.1:0-2991 GCA_964349735.1 uncultured Oscillospiraceae bacterium
TTCCATGGATAAACTCCAATAACCTGCACTCTCTGCCCAGACTGCGAGACCCTTATCGGTAAGGACCTCGAATGGACCGTCGGGTTTCTTGGGGCACTCGATATTAACGGACTTTTCGACCGGAATACCGGCCAGTGACTGGTAGCCAAGATCCAGTTCCGGCTCGCCGTAAATGATCGGAACGCCACTCCCCGGAGTAGCGATCGGCTGTCCGCTCTCATCCTGTGCAACTAAGCGTATATACAAGATGCGCTGGCTTTGCGGCAACAACACTTTGTCGGGAACCGACTCGAATTCCGATCCCTGATTCGGGAGAATTTCGGAAGGCTTCATTCCGTCCACAATCTCATAACGACTGAGAAGAGATGCAAAATCAACGGCGAATTCCGTGGCACCCGCATCCATTTTACCCGTGGCAATCAGACCGGGGATGATATCGGGAAGATAATCGGTATCACAGGAAAAGGGCAAAGTGGAAATCTGCCAAATAACAGAAGCGACATCACTTAGATTATGTTCAATCGAAAACCAGCGTGTCGCATTGCCTTCCGAGGAAATGAATGCGTTATCGACCGGGATATATACCGCCGGGGTGGGGGGAATATCGGTGGGTGTGGGAGAGGGCGTCGGTGTCGGCGTCGGGGCGATCATCCCGAACTCCGGGGAAAGTGCATATCCGAGATAGCTGCTTGAGACATAAACATCGACTCGAAAGATACACCGCTCAGCCGGAGTTGAGGGAAGAGTAAGGGTGTAGAAAGTATCCGTCACGCCCATTTTCAAAAGATTGTATTGAGAGCCGCCGTCCGTGCTCAGAAGGACATCAAACTTGGGAGTCCGTCCGATATTCTCGACGGACCACTTGAGTGTGAAAGAAGTACCCGCGGTCAGTCGGCTGTTCACTTCCGGAGTCATCACAGTAATCCAAGTGGCCGGCAGCGGAGTCGGTGTCGGTGTCGACAACGGAAGGATGAAAGAGGGAGTAGGCACTACCAGAGGAGGAATGATGAAGTCCGGTGTGGAGGGCTGGATGACCGGAGGTTCGGGAACCGGTTCAAATCCGGGCGGGTTCTCGATAAAAGGAAAGCCCGGTCGTCCGGGTTTATTCGAGATGAGAATAGTAATTCCGGAGGGGCAGGACGGATTGCCGAGAACCGCCGGATCGTCGATTTGGCCGAGATTCTCTGCCTGATCCACATCCGATTCCTCGAAAACAATGGCATCCGAATCTTCGGAAAGAAGATCCGACGGATCGACGATGACGGCCGAAGCGGTCGTAGTGACCTCAGAAACCCATTTGGGCACGCACCGTGTTGCAATGAACATGATGAGCAAAAAAATCAACACGACAAAAACGGCAATTGCCGAAACGATGATTATTTGTTTTTTCGAAAACTTTGCCATGTTGCCCTCTTTTCCAGTCGTATGCCATTTGTAAAAGGCTCAAAGTGATATCACCATACAAATATTATGATAACACGGAATAACCGAACACAGAAATTTGAGATGACAAAAAAATCAATCCACGTTATCATCTTATAATCGTTCATGTTAAAGTTTATCTATGTATTCATCGAATCATTTTTCATGCAAATGTTTATAGGGAGACAACTCAAATGATTTGCGATAAGTGCGGCGCCAAACTCAACAACAACAACATGAAGTGTACGGTTTGCGGGTATGATTCGGAAGAGGAAAATAATAGAAGAAAAGCTCAGAAATCAAGGCATGAGGCCAGTCTTAGGCGATATCTGACAGATGCAATGGGGCTATGCGTTTTTTTTATCATCGTCTTTGTCGGAATAGGTATTTTATTATGCATCTTATTGGTGGTAAAATATCTCAGCGCACCGTGGTATTTGTTGATTGTGCTTTTTTTACCGCAGCCGGCTCTCTTCATTTACTTTATATTCAATGTTATATTGATGAATAATGTGTTAAAAAGAAAACCCGGTTCGCTTGAACGATTATATCGGTTTCAATGCGGGCGGATCGCACCGCCGTGGCATCCTCTTCACGAGATTTATCATGGCCTCAAGGACGACTGGGACAGAGACGAATAGAAGTCTATTCCGGTTTCCTCGCGTTGCCGGGGCACGATGACCGTAGAAATCCTCGCAGATGACTTGCAATTATTAGATTTTCAGTACTTCTTCTTCATCTCCACCCAGTCCGCCGATTCAAAGGCTTTACTTTGCGTCGCGAAGGTGTCGCGGCTGTCATTTGCGTTTGCAAACGCCGATTCGTTCACGACCGAGTACTCGACCTCCGTGCCGTCCGGGCGAATGTAGGTGTCGACGCCGCGGGTGGCTTCGCTTTGCATGTCGGACATGCGGTCACCGGAAGCCTGACGAGCCGAGGAAGCCGCGCGATTTGCCTGATGAGCCTGGTCAGAACGCTGATGCCACGCTTGGTTATATGCGTCGAAGGCGGCCTGCTGCTCGCTCATTCTGCGTTGATGGGCCTCGAATTCGGTACGCTGGCGGTTCTCCATGTACCCGAGGATTCGATTGCGCTCGTCGATGATACGGTTTGCCACAGCCGGACTGGCCTGCATCGAGGAGCAGAACATTATGAGGTGATCGTACTGGCTCTCGAAAAGCTCCGCCGGAGCTTTAAGCGTGAGCACATACAGCGAATCCCAGAATACCATGTTGCTCATTCCTCCGAAGAAAATCATCGGCGTGCCGAATGAAATGCGTACACCGCTCATAATCGTTGCGACTGCCTGGCGCATCTCGACTTCGTTCTCGTGGAAAGAGAAAATTCGCGTAACCCCGTTATAGAAGGCTTGGTCTACGCCGGAACGCATGCCCGGAGGGGTCTTGGCCTGAAGAACGGATTGCGTTTCAGAGTATACCTGCTGCCGCTTTGCTTCCTCGTCTTCGGCCGGGAGCTTGGGTAATGGTCTCGTATCGACCAGACGAAGCGCCGTCCCTTGCGGCACATCAATGGCCATAAACGCATCGGCGTAATCGGCCGCAGATCGAA
>CAYGIB010000280.1:0-2942 GCA_964349735.1 uncultured Oscillospiraceae bacterium
GCCGGCAGTAAATCTTTCATAATTTCACACGTTATCATCTGGGATCCTCCATCATTTTCCGAAGCTTCTCTTTTCCTCTGAAGAACGTCACCTTGCCCCAGCTCTCAGATTTTCCGAAAAGCGCCGCGATCTCGCCGAACGGCAGTTCTCCGTATATTCTTAGAATCACCACGTCCCGGTACGGCTGCGGAAGACCGCACAGCGCTTGTGCCGCGCGTTTTCCGTCTTCTTTTCGAATGAGATCCTCCTCAACCGAGCCCGGGGCAGCTGCCTCCGAGGCTTCTACTGCGGAGCCCGCGGCGCCAAGAAACCTCGACCCGTTATCGGCCGAATCTCCCGAGCCCGCTAATGCATCCACATCGTCACTCGAGAACCTCCGCAAGCGCCGGCACTCGCGAAACCACTCGTTCTTTCCGATCTGGCAAAGCCACGTATAGAGACTGCTGCGCCCCTCAAACTGACCGATATGCAGGAACGCCCGGTAAAACGTCTGCTGCGTAAGCTCCTCCGCTGCAGTCGCATCTCGAGTAAGCGCAAGTAGAAACCGATAGACCCGGCGGGCGTAGGTCGTATAAATCTCCTGAAACTCCGCCATGCCCGATCCCCTCGTGTCACCGCGTTGTGATTCTTTAAACGATGACGGCCTTAACGCTCACTCATTTATTGGATGCCCGAAAAACAAAAAGGTTACAAAACAATCCGGCCTTTCGGCCGGTACTGTTACATGTTTATTATATAGAATATCTGTCCGAACGAATCCTCGTTACGCTCCTTGGACATGCACGTGATAAATTCAGCCGTCACCTTATCCAGAAACAAGTGAAGGAGTCTGCCACCATTTGCCATCGATATCTTCGTTATAGACTCCGATCGCATCCAATGCACGAGCCTTTTGGTATTCAGCTATACCGATAAATCGCGGCAACGCCTGTATCGCTCGGCATCTCATCCTTTTCCAGAACGATTACGGCACCTCCGCCGGACAACACCCATTCGGCCAGATCATCCAGGACATTGCCATTATCCGGATCATGGATGTCTCCCAATTCAACTTTTCCTGTTTCATGGTCGATCGTGCCCGGTATAATCCGATCTTCTTCAACAAAAATGGTTTCCACTCGACTCTCAAATGCAGCCTTTGTCACTTGGGTCAAATCAGAAGATCCAAGCGATTCCGCCTCGGCCTTAGCAAATGATTCGGTCACTTTCTGCACTTTTTCCAGATTGATGGCTTCGATAATCGTTCGTACCCGTTCCAGCATTTCATCCGGATCCATCGACTCAATCGACTTATCGATACCCTCCTCCAATAAATATGGATTATTGCTTCTTCTTATGAACTCCGAATGGTATTCTTTGAGCGAGACCATAATCAGAGGAAGCTTCGACTCTTTCGAGTAGTTTTCGAAAACAAACGCATCGACATAACGAAAATACTTCTCGGTATCTTTATCAATTTCCTGTTTGACATCCCCATGACCATGGTACATTGCCGGACCGCCGGTACCGCCATAGGATCCGTGAGACAAATACAGCCCCGATAATTCACTTCCCAATACTTCCTTCATCGTTCTGGGTGTATCCGGTTGGATTATTATTTCTTCAAAACCATTCCGATTCCCCTGATAAAGGCTAAAGTTCTCACGGCTTAAGCCCAACAGCTGATAATCCTCGGTGGACTGAAACGCCTTTATGAGCGGGTTAATTAGAAATCGATCGGCGACGACCGCAAATTCCTTGACCGGAGTCTGAAGGTTATAGACAATACACCGGTTTACTGATGCAAAAACAGCAATTCCATCGAGCGTATGCATCCAGAAATCCGGATTATCCTTCATCTCATGTAACGGTTTCATGATTGATTTGAACGCGTCGCCGTTTGGGAGTTGCGCCAGTGAATTTTCAATCACCCGGAGCAGATTTTTAAACACAATGGGGTCTTGTTTATTGTCCGGAGAAGACCGGTGGGTCGGCTGATAAATCGATATAAGCGGTCCATCTTCTTTCATAATCATATCTTTGGGAAAATTATTTACAATTTCATACAGCATAATAAATCTCTTCCTTCTTCCTCCGATTCATGACCGGCCTCAAGCATTTCCTGCGATTTCACGGATTTTTCTGCTTCGATAAATGATCTCCGGATTCAATTTCTTCTTTCACATAAACACCTTTACATTGGCCCGGAAGATTCTTCAAGAATACCTGATATTACTTTCAGTATACGCTAACGTCATTTGTTAGTCTATATAATATTGTAATGCTTGATATCTTTAACCCGCCGTAATGCGCAATATTTTTTGAATGGAGAGCTCGACTGGCTGCCAATCGCGAAAATGTTGTTTCAGAGAACGGAGCGAATTCTGATTCGATTCAAACCGGCCCGTCTGCGAAGCCTTCCGAAAATATATCATTTGTGTTCTGTCCGCTGTTTGTACTCAAAATGATCATGATCTTTGCGGTCGGTGTATTTACCTTTCCTTTCTAGTCATGCCTGATCTTATTCCGGTGTCTGCTCATGACGAATTTATTAACAGGGCATCCTTTTCGATTTAATTATTGTTGCATTCATTACTTTTTTACATCATGCCGTTATCCTTCATAGTAATATATTGTGAAATAATGCGAATATGAATAAACTGTTCTTACTAGAAAGAGGTGATTGGTATGTTTGATTTAAAAGACAAAGTCCTGATTGTAACCGGCGCAGGCAGTGGTATGGGCAGAGAGTTAACGTTGCAGCTCGTGAATAAAGGTGTCAAAGTTGCGGCTTGCGACATCAATGAAGAAACATTAGCGGAAACAAAGACCCTTGTATCCAATTCTGAGCTCGTTAAGACCTATGTCCTGGATGTTGCCGATGCTCATAAAGCAGCCGCCTTCCCGAAGAAGGTCAAAGCGGACTTCGGAAACCTCCATGGCATCATCAACAATGCCGGCAT
>CAYGIB010000281.1:0-2607 GCA_964349735.1 uncultured Oscillospiraceae bacterium
TAATCGTGTGTTTTTCATCCGTTTCTTTGCAGTCCAGGTATTCGGCCTTACCGGTATGAGCATTGGTGACTCCTGCGAGCACAGTCCCCGGATACCGGAGAAAAGCTTCCATATCGAAAGGCATCAACTCGTTGGGAATCGTTTCGAATACAAAATCAATGCCGAAGAGGCTTCGGGACTTAAAAAGATTTCGTTTGCCGAAGTACCGCTTATCATGGCGATACCTCTTCAGAATTTCGAGATTGCGCCCGTACTGCCTGGAAATATAGGATACGCCGTTGCTGATACCCGCAGATACACCGATACAGTATGGAAAGAGAATGTTTTGGTCCAATAGGCAGTCCATTGCCCCCGCACTGAAAATCGGGCGCAAGGTCCCTCCTTCGAGAATCAATCCGGGCATAGTATTTCTCCCCGGTCGGCACTCGGATGATAACCGAGTGAATAGAGCTCGCGCGCGAGCTCGGATAAAGGAAGTCCGACGACTGAATAGTAGTCGCCTTTGATTTTTGAGATAAAAAGTGCGCCCATGTCCTGAATTCCGTAGCCTCCGGCCTTGTCAAACGGCGAGCCCGACGAGACGTAACGGTGAATCAGCGCCTCCTGATACGCATCGAGCGGCCGGAAGGTGACGGTGGTTTTTGAGCAGAATTCCCAGTCGATTCCGGCGCCGAGCAAGCAAACGGAGGTGTAGACCCGATGCTTCCGACCGCATAAGCTTCGGAGCATTTCGACTGCCTCTTCGGCGGTGTATGGCTTTCCCAGAATCGATTTTCCGTTCGTGACGATGGTGTCGGCACCGATTACCAGGCAGTCGGATCGATTGGTAAGAACGGCTAAAGCCTTGTCTCGGGCAAGTGACAGGGCTGTTGACTTGGCAAATTTGAATGTCAACGACCCCGGGCGATCGCGTTTCAGGCGCTCTATGATCTCATCCTCGTGCAAATCGGATACCGTCGTCTCAAACGGCACGCCGATTCGACCGAGCAGTTCGGAACGCCGCGGCGAAGCGCTGGCGAGTATCAATGGGGGCAGGGTATTCAGGCTATTTTTCGGCATTTGTGATTATCCTTCCGTTTCTTTTCAAGAAGAATTGTGCCCGAATAGGAATCATTTCCGGAATTCAATGCGATTCTTTCCTTTTCTCTTGGCTTGGTACATCATCTGATCCGCGTTATATATCAGTGAGCGGAGGGTGGAATCCTCCTCCATGCTCGCGACGCCGAAGCTGCAGGAAGTTACGATTCCTCCGGGGAACGGCTCGCCGGTAACCGAGTCACGGATTTTCTCCACGATGAGCACCGCACCGAATATATCGACACCCGGCAAGAGAATGACAAATTCGTCGCCGCCCCATCTGCAAACGATATCGCGAGGATTGAGTTGATTCCGGATACGGGAAGCGGTCTCAATCAGTATCCGGTCCCCGACGATATGACCGTTTGTATCGTTGATTGCCTTGAGGTTGTCCAAATCAATGAATGCGACAGACAAGGGCTTCATGTGTGTCCGACAGAGTTGAATCCATTTTTCACCGTCATGCTCAAGGCGAACCCGATTGTACACTTTAGTCAGGGTGTCGGTTGTACTGAGTGAACGCAGAGCCTCAAGTGAAGCATAATGACGCAGTCGGTATTGCTCGTTGCCGCGAGCTCCGTATGCGCAAAGTACCGTAGCAATGCTGAGATAAATAAAGACAGCGGCGAGACGCATCGGCGTCAAATCCGCGATTCGGAAGGAAGCGGCCAAGATAAACAAAGAGACCGTGACAAAGGAAACAGCGACAGTATAATACCAATTACTCGGGAACATGAAGAAGATGAAAAGGATGAGCGTCATGCCCAGCGATTGAATGAGAATATCGGGCTTCGGGTAACACATGAACACAAAAAGAAAAACGAAAACCCCGAAAATCTCGATTCCGGCGAGTATGCGAGAGTATGGAGGAAAATTCCTGATCCGGTCGAGGCCGAGGAAAAACAAGATCAGGACGACGGTCAGAACCACCCGGAAAAGAGCAACCAATGCCTTTGCGGTTATCGATTCGATCATCGTCAGATCAGGAATCAGAAGGAGCAGGTTAAACGCCGACAGAATCATAAGCACATAACCCTTTTCACGGAGGGAGTGCTTGTATAGGTAACGATAGAAAGCTTCGTCGCTCGGATGAGTCTTGAGCTCGGGCGCCGCAGGTGTGCTCTTGTCCGATTCTTTTGAATCAGTCCGTTCCGGTTGCATTTTCATGACTGTATCCTCTTTCCGTCAGAGTTCGGAAATTTGTTATACTGTTATTCTGTATTGAACGATTGTCCGGCGAAACACCGGACCGATTCCCTTCACGAATAAAACCCCGTCAATCGGAATCGCGCGAAGAAGTGAGGAAAAAGACAGATGCACCGATATATTCACAAGGTTCAGTATTACGAGACGGATCAGATGCAAATTGCCCACCACTCCAATTATATACGTTGGTTTGAAGAGGCGCGAACTTTTTTTCTCGAAAAGGAGGGGTTCGGCTATGATCGGATGGAAGATGAGGGAATCTCCTGTCCGGTGACCGAGGTCGGGTGCCGCTATATGAATATGGTTCGCTTCCCGGACGAGGTG
>CAYGIB010000281.1:2617-2933 GCA_964349735.1 uncultured Oscillospiraceae bacterium
TTTCGGGCATACGGATGACCATCGAATACACTGTCTCGGATATGAAGAGCGGAGCAGTCTGTGCCGCAGGTTTCAGCAAGCATTGTTTCCTGTCTCCCTCCGGAAAGCCGATTGCACTGCAGAAGGAGAAGCCCGACTTATATAATCTTCTGAAAAACGCCATGGATGAAGACGGATAGAGAGATCGGCGTTCACAACTTGTTTTCAACTGTTGCTTGATTCGGGGTTTCAAATCGCAAGAAAACCTGCTATAATTGTAATCGTTACCAAATAGTACTACAAACAAGTTGTGGAGGTGTGCCATGGAAGGTAAGGA
>CAYGIB010000282.1:0-2901 GCA_964349735.1 uncultured Oscillospiraceae bacterium
GGATCAATTCGAAGGGGCAGTTACGCTGCTTACCAAGGCAAAAGAAGTTTTCGTTCCGACTCGGGAAGAACTACTCGACGAAAAGACCGCGAAAGTCGTTGCGCCGACTCGGGAAGAGCCACTCGACGAGAAGACCGAAGAAGTCGTCGTTCCGACTCGGGTAGGACGACCGGGATCTAAGGTGAAAGAAGATTACCCGCAACCGAGAGACAGGCGAACCGGTGCAAAGGTTGACGAAGACTCCGAACCGGCTCAGTATGAGCCGCCTGCCCCTGTTGACAATGAGGCCGTCGGTCTTCCTGTAGCCGCCTCAAGCAGTTCCCGCTCCAAAAAGTCGGTTTCGCTGGACGAGATTCGTTTCGCCGTTCAGGAGGAGAATTCCATTCGACCGGAAGAGTCATTTATCGACCATTCGATACTGAAAGCCGCCATTCTGCAGGAAAGAGAACGGCAAATTCGGGAGCGTATTACCGAGCCGTTAATCTTTAAGCCGATTCCCCCCGAACCGGAGCCGGAAGAGTTTTCGCCGATTCAAGAAGAGGATGACTCAACCGCCAAGACCGCCGAGGCCGAAAACAAACGTTCTGCCCGCGAGAAAAAGGAAGCGAACCGACCCATCTGGGAAGAGCCGATGAAAGACCAGTGGCGGGACGAATAGTCTTTTCGAGCCAAAAGTATAAGGGAGTATCAAACGTCTAAATCGCGTCGACTCTTATGGGCCGGCGCGATTTCATGTGTGCAGTGTTAGGGAAAAATGCGGCACTTTCGGTAAAAACTTGCCTTCCTTATATGAAAACGGTTAAAATAAGTTGGACAAAAACGAGTAGGGACGTAAGAATTGAAAAAACAAACTCAACCAAGGCCACCCTCGAATCAGCCGCCTCGGGACAATCAGTTCCGACGGATTGCCGATATAGTCGTCTTTTTCGCCATTGAATACCGCTTTTTCCTTTTGGCCGCAGTCTCTGTTCTGGTGACTGTGTTATCCTTTTCTATGACTGTACAGCAGATTCGCATATGGGCCGATTCAGAAAATTACGTTGATAACCGGACTCCGGTCATCATCGAAACTACGGCGAAGATGACCGAGCCCTCGCCGACTCCGACTCCGACATCCACTCCCACTCCGACACCTTCTCCTACCCCCACTCCTGATCCGACTTTGCGGCAGGGCGATGAGAACGACCGAGTTCGGGAGCTCCAGGAGCGTCTCATGAAGCTGAATTATATGGACTTGGACGAAGCGACGCAGTACTACGGTACGGCTACAAAGTCCGCAATTCAGCTTTTCCAGCGACAACATGAGCTCACGCAAGACGGAGTCGCCGGCCCCAAGACGCTGAATCTTCTCTTTTCTTCGGAAGCCAAGAAATACACTCTACTCGAGGGAACATCGGGAAACGATGTGGACAGCCTTCAGCGCCAGCTGGTCGATCTCGGATATTTGAAATCCTCCACGGGCTATTACGGCTCCCAAACCGTAGAGGCAGTCAAGGATTTCCAGGAACGAAACGGTCTTACCGTCGACGGCAAAACCGGCGAGCAAACGCTCTCGCTGATTTATTCCCCCAGTGCGAAACCAAGTGCCAGCAAGGTTCAGGCGGAACGCAGGCGTGCGAACGTTACCACATTTGTCAGTACCGCCAAAGCGCAATTGGGCGATAAATACATATTGGGAGCCGTCGGACCCAATTCGTTCGACTGCTCCGGATTGGTCTACTATTCATTAAAGGAAGCCGGTTCGTCTCGCGGAAGATATAATGCCGCAGGTTACGCACAAGTAACCGACTGGGAAAAGATTACCTCGATGAGTAATTTGCAAATCGGCGATCTTCTGTTCTTCAGCACGGGCGGCAAAGCGATTGGTCACGTCGGGATTTACATCGGTAACGGAGAAATGATCGATGCGTCCTCCTCGAACGGTAAAGTGGTGCGGCGCTCCTGTAAAACCGATTTCTGGACCCGGAACTTCGTCTACGCCAGACGCCCGTGGTAGCGGTTTTTTCGCGAAAAGCAACGGCCGAATTCTCCAACGTGTCAGCACCCCAAATATTGAGCTTTTCGTCCAACATGGGGGTGCACTTCAAAGTGAGCCCGCGGTCGTTTTGACTTTATTCCAGCTGATTCACCTTGCATCGTCCTCAAGATATTTTGCTTGAACCCGATACGAGCTGATATTGAAACTCTTCCAAGAGTCATTGATAACGCAATAGTATTGATCCTTATCGAGATAATGATTGTCGATATATTTAGCAACCCCGTCCAGATCTTCGTTTAAAGAATCATCGCGACGATCCTGCAGTTCCTGCTTGCGGTCCAGTAACACCAGGATGGAGTCGGAAGATGCTCTCACAAGATACTCGGTGTCGAGCGCAGAAAGGTCCCCTTTCAGGAATCGGTCGACATTATAGGTGGCGACCCAATAACCCGGAACGCTGAAATTAACAATGAGGAGCGCCAGCACGGCGGTAATCAGCGAGCTTTTAAGAAGGGGAAATTTCTCTTTGAATTCGCGAACACCCAGAAAGACGAACAGGACACCCGTCAATATCATGAATGCCGACACCAGGAAGCGATCCTCCGACAAGCCGTACGCCTTGATATACAACGCCATCCGTCGAAAAGCGGATGCCAGCTGAATAAAGCTGAGTGCAATCAAGGCAACCGACAAAACGCGAACCGCAGTTCCCGCTTTCCCGCGGCGATTGGTATACCGAATGGAAACGAGAATCATCATTGCGTTAATCGCGGAAACGAACGCCAGTTCGAAAAAACCGCTCCTCGCGTACTCGGCGTATGTGAGCCCATCCGGGAGCTGATCCGACCAGGCTCCGAAAAGATATACCGATTGAATGCCCGCAAAAACGAGGTAGAGGATGTTGACTAAGACCAGAATCGTAA
>CAYGIB010000283.1:0-2898 GCA_964349735.1 uncultured Oscillospiraceae bacterium
ATTCCATAGGAGTGTATATTGTCGATGATTTCTTTATAATTTTCGGCCGCGTGAAATCTCTTTGCCGCAGAAGCAAGAGACTTTGTATTCATGGACTCAAGCCCGATCAGAACCGCCCGGCAGCCACTTTCATATGCCAGCTTCATCAGCTCATGGTCATATCCGAAGTCTGCCGTTGCATTGGCTGCCCACAGTCTTTTCAAAGGCAGAAGCGCATTCATCAGGGATATCGCATACTCACGATTCCCGAAAAAATTCGGGTCGTAAAAAATGGCCATCTTTGAACCCAGTTCGACAAGCTCATTAACGACATCCATAACCGGCCGCGGATTGCTTCTCCACATTGTGCTCATGGAGCAATATTTACAGGAATTGTTGCAGCCCCTGTCCGCAATGAGTGCGGGAATTTTCAGTTTCTTCTTTTGTGTTATTTTATCTCTGGAAGGAATCGGATATTTGGCGGCACATATATCTTTGTTTTTGTAAAACTTCTCCGGTCTTCCATTCGTAAAATCATCGATAAACTGCGGAATGGAGACTTCGGCCGGTCCGGAAATAACCGTATCGCAATGCTCACTCACTTCTTCAGGCAGAGCAGTGGCATGATACCCGCCGCAAACGACGTAGGAACCGCGTTTCCTGAATTCCCGGCAATGCTTATACGCGGTCAGGCTGGAGGATGTATCAAAGGATATAAGGACCAGATCGTATTGCTCCTTGTCATAGACTACTCTCTGCGAGTTTTCATCCACCACTTCAATTGTGCTGAAAACGCCACCCGGTATCACAGAATAGATGGTCGCCAGAGTAAGGGACGGATAAGAAAGCAGATTAGAAAAACGTCCTCTGTACGTTTTTTCATTCTCGTTCCATGAATGGATCATGAGCATTTTCATATTGCTTTCGGCCTTCAGTCTGTGATTCATTCCTCCCATTATACTTGCTTTTCATATTCCGTGTCTCACTTGTTGGAGGAGTATAGTCTACCGGATAAGACCATACAGGCTCTTGACAGACTTCATTACGTCTTCCCAGTTCAAGTTAGCGGCATAGTCATATTTATTCCTGTATTTCTTCCATAAAGAAATCATTTCGGGACTGGCTTCAATCTCGTCGATTATCTTAGCGGCATCATGAACCCCAACTGCAGAACCGCGCTTCTTCGTTGTACCCCTAAAGGCCTCCCGCAGAACGGTAGTATTGATAGGAATGGATTGTCCGGTTGCAAGCGCGTAGATGTCATAGAAATCTCTCATTCGCGTATTGAGCGTCCCCCGTGCGAGAACTGTCTCCAGTTTCTCCGCCAGGACCGTTTCAAGATTATAGGCCAGTATAGAAATAGTTCGCTCTTCAAACAGCAATTGAAATGAATAATCGACTTCACTGGGTGTGATTACATCTCCGGTCGAAAAATCGACTTGAAGCGGGGTGTGCATTGTCTCCAGCGTGACGTCCATCATCACCCTCACTCCGGAATAGTCCTCATCGTCCATAATGGCTGTTGCCCGAATAATCTCAAATGCCATCCCGTCCTCAATCCGGATTGAGGTGATTTCTTCTACGATCTTCTGTGCAGTCTCAACCGATAGGGTATGGTTCTTGATTGTTGCGTCAATATCCATCGTGGAGCGATTGTTTAATCCAACCATTGCAGAAACCAAGGTTCCACCCTTAAGTATTAAATTCTCTCGGTATGGCGAGAGTGATAGCCTTTCCAAAAAACGCTCCATGACATAGTATCGAATAATTATCTGTGCTTTATTACTGTCACCCTTGGACATATTGCGAACAAGCGCCTTCAGTTGATTCGATGTATGCACCATTAAAGCAACACCTCCATATAGCCTCGAATTATTTTCTCGACAGCGAAAGCCTTCGCGTAGCGCATGAGTAGCGGGAGATTTTTCTCCTTTCTTCGAACATATCCTTTGATCGCGGACTGCAGTTCTTGAATCTCAACATTACTGCGATTTCGCACCAAATCGCAGATGGTTCGTTCCGGGTTATACACACGTAAGAGATGGCCGGCAGGTGAGCGCGCTTCTTCGATGCCCTCGCCAAATAACTCCTCCTTGACCTTATAGACTTTCACGCCCTGCCGGGTAAGTCCTGCCGTATTGGCTCCGGCTTTCAGCGTAACGGAGTATCTTGCCGGCTCACGTTCCGCTAAATTCAAAAGGAAAAGTGCAGTCTCGTGAGAGAACACCGCCAAAGGATATCGTACCTGAATAACATACATTCCGTCCTGCCAAGCATCCTTTGAAACATAAAGTCCATGCGCGACTCGTTCCAAGCCCCTAATGCGGACATACTCGCTCAGATATGCTCTTGATACCCCGGCATGGGTTGCCTCCGCCGATCTAAAATAACCGCTGTTCCTGTTCAGAATTTCGTCCAATAATTCAAATTTGTTCATCTGATATCACCTTACTTTCACGCTCTTATCATAAACGATTAGAGCGTGATTGTAAAGTCGCATACTCGTTCTGTTCACTATTATAGCAACGCGCAGCCCTTCCCCGTTATAGATATTTTCGACAGTCGTACCGTTTTCCGTCACGGTCTGCGTCAATTGATTCCGCAAATCGTACGTATTCTCCTGCACGGTGACCGGCACCCCGGGAACACCGTCCGTGTAGCTCGTGCGAATCGTAAGGAGCTGGTTCCCGTTACTATCATAGGTGTATTCTATTTCCTCGAGAAGCGCCGCGTCTACGTGCTTTTGAAGCGAAATCAGGCGGCTGAGCGCATCGTACGTGTAGCTTGTAACCGTAACCGTTACGCTCTCGTCTTCTTGGGTCTCGGTGACCGTCTGCGTACTTCTATTTCCCGCTCCGTCGTACGTGTATTCGGTTCCCTTGCCCGATGGCTCGGTGATCGCCGTTAAGCGCCCGAGCG
>CAYGIB010000284.1:0-2878 GCA_964349735.1 uncultured Oscillospiraceae bacterium
GCCGATGTCCGACTTATGGAGGATGTCGGGGCTGGCGATCTTGAGCGCGACCGGAGTCATGACTTCCATCGTGTCCGCCGTACCTGCGGGCGAGGTAATCGCCCGGCTCGAAGTCTTGGGGATGCGATAGCCCGCAGCGGCGACGATCGCGGCTGTCGACGAAATATTAAACGTGTTCGTTCCGTCGCCGCCGGTGCCAACCGGATCGACGCACAGCGGGACCTTCGGCGAGATCCGGTTGGCGCGCTCTGCGAGCGCGCGGGCGCCGCCCGTGATTTCCTCGACCGTTTCGCCCTTGACGCGAAGGGCAATCAGGAGACCTGCAATCTGAGCGTCGGTCGCCTCGCCGGACATCACCTCGTAGATGGCGTCATAGCATTGCGTCTCCGTTAAATTGTTACCGTCAATAATCGTTTTAATTGCCGCTGCGATATGCATAATCGTTCCTGCCTTTCTCTATTTGCATCCTTGTTTCCGGTGATTCCGAAATACAAAAAAGCCCTTGCCCACTGCTGTTGCAGGGACAAGAGCTTAAAACTCCTGCGGTACCACCTTGCTTGATTGCCCGGTCAATCCGAGTCAATCCACTTCTTTACTCGTACAATCATACGAGTCCGCCTGATAACGGGTCGGTTCCCCGTCAACTCCTACTTGATTTCTCGTTCGGGTTGCCCTCGTAAATCCATTCACTAGGTTCCGCCATGTCGCAATCCCACCGCCTGCGAATCTCTGTGATCTTGGAAGCATAGCTACTATTCTTACTCATCGGTTTGCTATGAATTATCGCCATAATATCGCGCATAATCATTCGTGTCAATAGACGAAACAGAAAAAACAAAGAAGACGGGACGCACACCGGAAGCGAATAATCGTCGATTACCCGCGAAAAGGCTCAAGCGTGATTCCGAACCATTCGCGGACCCAGAACGTCGGAAGAAGCCAACGGACAGTCGGCGCCGCAAGCCCTTCGGCGTCCAAGCCGATGCGCTTCGCGACGGACAATGCCCGGTACATATGGTAGCCCTCGCTCACGATAATCACCGAGGAACCCAGGTCATTCTCGGCAAGAAGAGCTTTCGAAAATTCGAGATTTTCGAGTGTGGAGGTCGAGCGATCCTCCAATATGATCCGATCCCCGGAGACGCCCTTTTGAATAAGGACCCGCTTCATCGCCTCCGCTTCGGTGATCCACTCGTCGGGGCCCTGACCTCCGGCGACAATTACCTGAACGGAAGGATTGGCCAGAAGATAATCCGCCGCGGTTTCGATTCGACGCATCAGCGCCAGGCTCGGCGTGTCGCCGTTCACTCGACAGCCCAGAACGATCACGGTGGCGGGGATCTCAGGCTTATTGCTTGCGGCGACTGCCATCAGGATGGAAAGTACACAGCACCAGATAACGCAAAGGCAGAGGAAAACGGAAACGGAAACGATGAGGATTTTGCCGCGACGCTTCTTCATCCGGTCGGAAAGGAAGCGGGAGAGCTTCGAAGAAAAGAGGACGACGACGGCAAACAGGATGAAGAACATCATACCGAAGGCGTTTCCGATATTGATGATCCCGGCGACGGTCAATGGTTGAAGAAAGACCCAAAAGCCGGAAGCAGAAAGCAGGAGAAGGATCATTCGAAGAAGATTGCTGCGGGTGAATAATTTCACGGGGTACTCCTTTTCTTATCAGCATACCCTGAAATTATACCATATGAAATTTGGGTCGGTCCGCTCGAAAACACCCTAAGACTTCTCCTTGCTCTTTTCCATGAGAAGAACCGGCGCTTCCTTCCCCTGAAGCGGTGAGCGCCCCTTAATCGAGGTAATAAAAAAAGTCGAGATTGCGCTCTGAACGAATTTCTTGGTATCGGGATCGAGGTCCTTGGCCGCAGTCAGAAACTTCAGAACCGCTTTGGGCCAGTCGGCTGTAAGATCGGTCAGCTTGTGCGCTTCGGTCGCTTCGACCAACTGGAAAAGCGTGTCGACAAAATGTTTTCGCTCCTCCGGGGTTAGCTTCAGGAGCCAATCGTTTACTGTATCTTGCGTATGGAGAGAACCGCGCTTGAGTTTTTCCAGGTACCGGAAGTCCCCGTCTTCGACGATCCAGTTGAACGGAATATGCTGAACAAAACCACTGAAGCCGGTGCTTTCCAGGACGGAGTAACATTCTTGCTGGTGCAAAAGCATTCCAAAGACAGAGGATTGCGGCAGGGTCTTACGGATTCGATCCGCGACCATTCGAAACTCGTCACCTTCCAATACCTCCCGGAGGAAGCCCGGCCCGTCGTGATTATAAATATCCGTAATTCGTTTTCTGAATGAAGGGTGACATTTCATCGCCGCGTAAACGGCGATGTTTCCGCCCTTTGAGTGCCCGCCGGCACGCACGGTCGCGGACTTCGGAATAAAGCCCGAAACGGAATTCATATAGAGAAGACCGGCCTCCTGTGCGGGAAGCGGATAAGTGAACGTCATGTTGAAATCTTCTTTCCAACCGATAATTGTACCGTCCGTTCCGCGAAACCCGATAAACACGGAGTCATCTCCCAGGAAAAACGTGACCGCCGAAAATTGCATTTCAATTTCGGTATCGATCTTGTTCGTGAAATAGTTGAGCGTCATATCGCTGAACCGGGGGCTGGCGACCGTTGCGGTAAGAAGTGCGATGTTACTCACCGGATCAAAGGTTTTCGCAGAAAGCTGATCAAAGTATTCTTCCCGAAAAATCTCCCGGACCGGAACGGACGGCTCGTCGTCATAAGGGCCCGAAACTAAGTCTTTGAAATTCAAATACGTCAATTGCGACAGGACCAGGCTGTCGACCGCATGGAACGGCCATTCCTTCAACGTGCGCATCTCGCTCTTAACATAGTCGATAATATTATTC
>CAYGIB010000285.1:0-2773 GCA_964349735.1 uncultured Oscillospiraceae bacterium
GATTCGTAATCGTCGTGGAAACGGGCGGCGAGGTAATAGGCGGCGGGGAGCTGGTGGTAGATGGCGCAGGGCATTCCATATACAATAGAAACCTTCCACGCGGGTTCGATGCGGATCTCCGGATCCGCCGCCGCCCTCGCCATGTAGGACGGCGTGAGCAGCGCGTCCGGCGAGGCGAAGCGGCCGGCATGCGGCGGATCGGGATCGCCGGGACGGAGTGGCTGGAGATCGGTGCGGGTGACCGCATGAAAGGGCAGTTCCCCGGTTTTGACCCGTTCCATGAGCCGGTTCGAGATTTCCGCGTCGAAGGGATGTCCCTGAACCAGCAGGCCCAGGACCGCGCCATAGGCGACCGTCATCGAGACGATGGTTGGATCGCTCTGCGTCAGGATGGTATTGCCCGCGACCGTCGAGGCGAGACGGCCGGGGTGCAGCGCATAGCGGACGGCCAGCGCTAAAGTCCGTTCGATCGCCTCCGTGGTGTCCGCGTGGCCGCCGGTCTGGCCCCAGGGAAGTTTCTGCTCAACGCGCCGCCGCCAGGCTTCCCGGATCGATTGACTGGTGTAGTTGCCCGGTCCGCTCACCGGCGTGCCGTCGAGCAGCGGAAAAAGCTCTTCGTCCATCCGGCGACAAAAGTCCTTCTCGTCGTAGCCGCCGCGCTCCACAAGGGAGCGGAGCAGGAGGGTGAGAATGAAGCCGGCCTGGGAAAGCCGGCCCGCCTTGATTCCGTCATGATACCGGCCCGGTTGAGGATCGGTGTAGCCGGTGATCCATTTGCCATAGTCGCGGCGCAGTGCGGCAAGGTCGTAGTACCAGTGAGGTCCGAGTCCCAGGGCATCGCCGATCAATGCCCCCATGACGGCGCCGGCGGCGCGATCTTCGATGGTGTTTCGGTTCATATCCTCCTCCTGTTGGTACCCAACGCGACATCCCTGGACACTTTGGCGCCTATAGAGACGATTCGTTGCGGGTGAACTCGGGTTGCCGCAGCAGGATCGGCCGTGAGGGTTGCGTTCTCCGCCGGGCCGCCCGGGAAGATCCCCAATAAAAAAATTGGACAGCCACGGATGGTTGAATATGACGGAGCCATTATATTTCGAAAACGGCCCCGGAACAATCCATTTTTGGGAAGGACGGAGTGGTACAAAACCCAACAGGTTGTTCTGCTTGATTTTCCAATGATCATCTGCTATTTTAACGACAACAATCCATTAATGCTTCGCTGATTTGGTTTTATGTAATCCAGAATAGATTGTTTCATCCATCGCATTCGAGGAAGAATGCCAGAGCCATCCCAAACAGGAAACCGATCGTGGCAATTCAAAGGGAACACACCGACATAAGGCAACGGCAGATCATCAATGCAGCCACCAATCTGATATGCAAGTACGGAAGTGAACATCTGACGGTCAAGAAAATCGCAGCGGAGGTTGGTATCTCCGAAGCGGCGATCTACTGTCATTTTAAAAGCAAAAAAGAAATTTTATCATTTATGCTCAGTCATATGGAGGCAATCCTTCTCCACGACATCTCACGCGATAGCATTGGCTCGAAAGCTGTGACTCTCGAAAGCATCGATAAAGTCTTCCGCAAGCATTTTTCCGCGATCGGCAAACGCAAGGGCATATCCTTTCAGGTCATCGCTGAGATTATCAGTCTCGGTGATTGGAATCTTAACAGACAGGCGTTTCAAACAATCGAAAGGTACATTTCCTGCCTCAAGGAGTTACTCTCTGAGGGGATCCGGAATGGTGTCATCCGCAAGGACATCGACCTCGACGCATCAGCGACATTGCTCTTCACCTTCATTCAGGGTCTTTTAAACATTTGGGCACTCAGCGAAGGTCGCTTCAATGTGATCAAGAAATATGACGCTATCTGGAAGATCTACCTCGGAACAATCGCCAGCCTCTAAAAATCATTCAAAGATTTATCGTTTGGATTCATTTTCAAGCTTCAAGATACATCGTGCCCGAATATCAAAATACCCCACCATATTGAACAATTCCGCAAGTACCCATCAAAGCTCAAAAAAATATATTGACAACTGAGTGATCGCTCGCTTATATAAGTGATCGCTCGCTTATATGAAAGAGCTTTCATTTCTTTTTGTATAGGAACGTAGATATTTCATGGCCGCGTTCATGGGGTTGAACATGATGGATTCCATTGTCGCAATCGTTCGAGATTGCGGACCCACTTTAAAAAAGGAGGAAGCAAATGATGGTAGGAAATGCTGGAAAAGTAAGCATGGGTCTTATTCGAGCAATTTTGGGTGTGGTTTTCGCGATAGCATGCATCGCGTTTGCAAAGACCATGGACCTGAACGGCTTTATCACGGCAGCAATCGTCATCGTGGGGGTGGCCGTGATGATAATCTCAATCGCGGCAGCAGGAGCCAATAGTTCAACAGACGAATCCGCCAAGCAATAATATATTGCAGACATCCGAGGGTGCCCTCACATGTTTATAAAAACGCCGCTCTCCTGAGGTACGAGAACGCCTGTCATTGTCGTCGTCAATCGTGTCAGGAGCGCAGCATATGTCGCGACGTAATAGAAGCTTTACAAATGTTTACATAATATAAAGGAGGGAAAGCCAGAATGGGTTTTTTTTCTTTTAAGAAAAAGGTGGTCCGGCAAATCGAAGGAGAGGCCTGGGGCAATCTGGTTAATGACCATGGTTTCGACGTGGATACTCTTTCTAACTTCATCCGCTGTGTGAAAAAAATAGGATTGGAGGGAAGCAAATCAGTTACTCTTCTGAGAATCTT
>CAYGIB010000286.1:0-2753 GCA_964349735.1 uncultured Oscillospiraceae bacterium
TTTTTTTACTAAGCTGTTATTATTCATTATTTACCCGGAAAGTGTCGAAGTCAGGTGGCTTACGATGACTGCAGTGATATTTTCTCTGCCGAGTTTCTCGGCCCATTTTCGTATCATGGTGTGGTTGATCTCCAGGGGCGATCGAAACACGACCTTGCTCATACTGAATCTACTCACATAAGGGTCGATTAGGATGCCTGTTTTCCCGTCAGTTATAAACATGCCGGCAGTACCGAGCCAGGTCATGCGCACGCTCTCCTGCTGCACGGCGGTTTTCTCCATAACCAGACGTTCATACAGACCCATCTCTGCACAGCCTGTGAACATAAGTTGAATGTAAACCAGCATCAATAAAGCCATCTGTTTTTTCATATCACCTTTTCCGCGTCCCGCTGTGAGAAAATTACTACGAAGCGCGTTTGCCCGTGTCACCACCCTTTGTCTCGCTGTTCCTTTTTACATTGTTTCAGTTTTTCAGCCTAATTTCTTTGAAGAGGGCAAATGATTTCTTAACAGATCGGCGAATTTGTCGGGGTCAATCGGTTTGCTGAAATGAAAACCCTGCATCCCATCGCACGATTGTTCCTGCAGGAAGTTCATTTGCTCCTGATTCTCCACACCTTCGGCCACAACGTTAAGACTTAACGTTTTACCCATAGAAATAATCGCTTGTGTAATCGCTTTGTCCTCAGGGTTCTGCATGATATCGTGGATGAAGGACCGGTCTATTTTCAGTGTATCGATCGGGAATTTCTTGATATTAGCAAGAGAAGAATAGCCCGTGCCAAAGTCGTCTATGGCAAGTCGCACACCCAGGTTTTTGATTCTGGTCAGCACATCGATCATACGGGCAGGATGATGCATCACCATACTTTCGGTAATTTCAACCTCCAACAGATTCGGATCCATGCTGGAATCCTTTAGCGCCTTCTCAATATCCCCTACCAGTCTGTCGTCCGTGAGTTGGCGCGCCGACAGATTCACCGCCATACAGACGACAGGAAGGCCCTGACGTTGCCAAACGACATTTTGCACGCACACCGTTTTCAAAACCCACCGGCCAATAGAAATAATCATTCCTGTTTCTTCGGCCACTGGAATGAATTGCGTCGGTGTTATTGGACCAAGCTCCGGGCTGTTCCATCGTAGTAGAGCCTCTACGCCTGTGATAGCACCCGTCTTGACGTCCAGTTTCGCCTGGTATTGCAAAGAAAGCTCATTTCGTTCCAGTGCAAACCGCAGTTTGGTCTCTAGCGATAACCGTTCGACTGATTGAAACTTAATATCTTTCGAGTAGAGCTTAAAATTATTTTTGCCCTCCTCTTTGGCATGATACATGGCCACATCGGCATTTTTCATCAGGGTTTGTTCGTCTTCACCATCCTTCGGGTATATGCTGATGCCAATGCTGGCCGTTACACGACATTCCTCACCAAGAATGATCATGGGTTTGATAGCAGCGGAAAGAATCTTTTGGGCTACAGTAGCAACATAATTCACGTCGCTTATTTCTTCTATCAATACGACGAATTCATCGCCTCCCAAGCGGGCGACGGTATCTAGCTCACGTAAGGATTGTTTAAATCGAATGGACATTTCTTGCAGGAGTCGATCTCCTGCATCGTGTCCCAGAGTGTCGTTGATAATCTTGAAGCGATCCAGGTCGATAAAGAATACAGCGAAAACCCCCTTATGGCGTCGAGCAGATTGTATGGCATGATGAAGTAGTTGACTAAATAAAGTGCGGTTGGGCAAGCCCGTAAGACCGTCATATGTGGCAAGATATTGAATCCGCTCTTCGGCGAGTTTACGCACGGTGATATCGTGGCCAACGCCGCGAAATTCGTAAATATTGCCTTCCTGATTTCGCTTGGGAAGAATAGAGATCTCGGCAAAAATTGTGCTGCCGTCCGGCTTGATAAACTTAATAGGGAAATTTTTGATTGACTTGCCCGTTTCATAGACCTGGTGAAATTTCTCGTATACAGCGTCTGCTTCATTCTGATTGAAGAAAGCGCGAAAATTCAAACGGGTCGATACATTTGGAAAATCTCCCAGAGCACGGGTGAGGGCATCGTTGAAAAAGAGGATGTCGCCGGACAGGTCGGTCTCAAAATACCATTCATCCATTTCTTCCATGATGGTCCGGTATCTCTCCTCGGATTGACGCAAAGCCTCTTCCATGAGCTTCTGCTCAGTAATATCCCGCCCCATACCTCGAAAACCAATAATCTCCCCTTTCTGGTTGTGCAGAGGGAACCCTGAAATTTCCGAAAATCTAACGGTTCCATCCTTAAGATTGGATTTGTAGAAAATACCCCTTTCGGGCTTGCCGGTTTTGAAGATATTACCGAAGGCATTATACAGGGTTTGGGTGTATTCCGTATTCACCTGGTCCCGGAAGGTTTTCCCAAGCAATTCTTCTTTGGAATATCCCAAGAGACGGGATATTGCATCGTTAACGAAGGTGTAATTGCCGGCAAGATCTACTTCAAAATATGCATTATCCATTTCTTCCAGGATGGTCCGGTATCTCTCCTCGGATTGACGCAAAGCTTCTTCCATGAGCCTCTGTTCAGTGATATCCCGACCAATACCTCGAAAACCAACAATCTCCCCCTTCTGGTTGTGCAGAGGGAAGCCTGAAATTTCAGCAAATCTACTTGTTCCATCCTTAAGATTGGATTTGTAGAAAATGCCCCTTTCGGGCTTGCCGGTTTTGAAGATATTACCGAAGGCATTATACAGGGTTT
>CAYGIB010000287.1:0-2724 GCA_964349735.1 uncultured Oscillospiraceae bacterium
TTGCCGTGGGACCCGATTCTGGAGCTGTAGTTGCCGGAGAAGTCGATTCCGGAGTCACGAGTCCCGGGGGAATCGAGGCTGTTGAATCTGATTTGTCCGGTTCCGATTTCAATGTCCCTGATTCCTGAGACATCGTATTCGCAGCTGAATTCTCTGCATTTGATGCCCCGAGAGAAAGAAGAGCGATTTCAAAGGAAGTGCGCATATCCGGCGACCACTTCAGTTCCGAGGCCAGTTCGGACAGGCGTGTGATGGCGGATAAGAGAGCGTCCTTTGACGTTCGATCGGACAGTTGCCGCATCTCTATTAATGAATCTGTGGTTGCCCGGACGAGGGTTTCGGGTCGCTTTGAGATACCGATAACCAGAAGATCACGGAAGTAACGAGCCAGATCGAGAGTAAAGCGAAGGATGTCGCGTCCATCCATAATCAATTGATCACACAGATCGATGATAGCGACGGAATTTCCACTCAGAATCGAGTCGGCCATAGACAGCAGAAAGCGGTCGTCAACGACTCCGGTCATCTTAAGAATATCGTCCCGGGCAATGACGGATGAAGCGTTCGTGCT
Source organism: uncultured Oscillospiraceae bacterium (assembly GCA_964349735.1). Taxonomy (GTDB): domain Bacteria; phylum Bacillota; class Clostridia; order Saccharofermentanales; family Saccharofermentanaceae; genus JAAYCT01. The sequence goes on from CAYGIB010000287.1 coordinate 572, forward strand.
CACCTGATCCAGAAGCGATATGGCGTCTCGTAAAGCTCCGTCGGAAAGCTTGGCGATTGCCTCGAGCGCATCGTCGCCAATCGAAATTCCTTCACATTCGGAAACGTGACGAAGACGGTCGATAATGGCTTCGAAAGGTATTCTTCGAAAATCGTAGCGCTGGCAGCGCGAAACAATCGTCGCGGGAATCCGATGCGGCTCGGTTGTCGCAAGGATAAAAACGGCATGCTGCGGGGGTTCCTCCAGCGTCTTAAGCAAAGCATTAAATGCACCGGTCGAAAGCATGTGAACCTCATCCACGATGTAAACCTTATATCGCGCCCGCGACGGCATAAAGAGAACCTCGTCGCAAATCCGACGAATATTGTCGACGCTGTTGTTGGAAGCGGCATCCATCTCGATTACATCCATAATCGATCCGTCCAGAATGCCCATGCAAATTTCGCACTGATTGCATGGATTCCCGTTATTCGGATTCTCGCAATTGATGGCCCGGGATAGTATCTTGGCGACGGATGTCTTCCCGGTTCCGCGGGTTCCGCTGAACAGATATGCGTGTGCGATTTGACCCGATGCAACGGATTGACGCAAAGTGCTGACGACATGCTTCTGCTCAACAACCTCGTCAAAGGTCATAGGACGAAATTGCCGATATAGCGCAAGATGCTCCATGTAAAACCTCCGGAGAAAGAAGAAAATCCGTCCCGCCCGGTCTGCGGTCGGTGCAGGCACCCTCGCGGCACCTGTGATTGACCGCTTACTGCTGCTTCCTTCCGGACCTGACAGGGTTCACGGGTCACATCGCACGAGACCCGCAGCCGATCGCAGACCGGACGGGACGGAAAAAGCGTGACCAAATTATAACACAAAACTTCGCATCAGTAATAGCAGTAAAGGATATAGTCGGCAACCAATTGCCCGAGATCCGCCTTAATCCGATCGAGCTGCTCGTTCGAAGCAGATTCGACGGTAATGCAAAGAACAATCGGCTCCTCGCAAATGATAATTGCCACCTCCGCTGAGCTGCTGAAGCGGGTATTCAATCCTGATTTGCGAAATATTTGCGTTCCTTCCGCGAAAACACCGGCAAATGGCGACGCGGAGGATGTGACGGCCAAGTCGTTCATCATTGGCTGATAGTGGTCCGGATACGACAGGTACAGGAAATATAGTTCCCGTGCGTAGCGGGCGAGATCCTGAGCGCCGGAGCGTTGCTTGCCGGACTGCTGTTTTTTCGAAAAATCAGCGTAGTAATATACCGAGGAATAATCCACGATTGAGCTGATTGCTCCGAAGCGCTCGCTGACCTTGTCGATGCCGCCTAAACGGCGAAGAATCATCGCTGTCGCGATATTGTCCGATGATGCAAGGGAGAGCTGAGACAAGCTTCGTATGTAATATTGCACACCTACTTCGCGATGGATGATTTGGCCGGTTCCCTCCGTGAAATCGTCCTTTTCGTACTCAAGCACCTCCAAGAAGGACAGGATGCCGGTGCGCGCTTCTTCGTATAGAATCAGATTAATCGGAAGGTTTACCGCACCTCCGACAACGAAGGGGGAGAGATCGTTATACCCGAATTCCTCGCTATTTTTGAGGTTGGTATAGTAAAAGCCGATGCGGTTGCCGACGCTTCCCTCGATGTATTGTTTAACCGATTGCTTCAGTTTGGCAAGGGCAATATCACGTTCTTTATGAGTCACGGTTTGCAGAAGACCGCTGTACTTTATGAGCACGTCATTTTCCGGAGGAGGGTACACCGGCAGCTTCAGGTTGACCGTAGAAGCACCCGATGACTCGTTCGTTCCCGACGAATCCGTGTCTGAAGCGGCGGAGGATTCCGATGTAAAGGAAGAAGGGTTGTCTGTGCCCGGAAAAACGGTTTCGATCGAAGGAAGTGTGCTCGCGACGGTCATCGGTGTACTCATGCCGGACGGGAATGACTCATCGATTTCCCGTTGTGATTGTAGGACGTACAGAATCATGATGAGCGCAAGAAAGAACACGACGGCAAGAGACAAAAGAAGAATCTTTCGGACCTGCCGACTTTTTTTCAGTCGGCCGGCGGAGGAGACATACATCGTTTTCGGGTTTTTCATAGCGTTCATTCTTTCCGTCTGTTTAAGATTAAGAGCTCAGAAGAGTCCTTCGAT
>CAYGIB010000288.1:0-1106 GCA_964349735.1 uncultured Oscillospiraceae bacterium
CGACTGACCGGATCGTTTCAATATTGAAGTCTTACTGAATTGGCTCAAGATTTTTCATGGAAAAATCCAGGATGGGCGCCGAATGCGTCAATGCGCCAACGGAGATGTAGTCGACCCCAAGCTCCGCGAGTCTTCGCAGGCGAATGCGGGTGACATTACCCGACACCTCGGTCAATGCCCGCCCGCTAATCATGAGAACCGCTTTTTCTACTGTTTCGTTGTCCATGTTGTCGAGCATGATGATGTCGGCTCCGGCGGTCAGGGCTTCCTCGACCATAGAGAGATTTTCGACCTCAACCTCAACCTTGCGAACAAAAGGCGCATAATCCCGTGCCATACGAACGGCCGCAGTGACAGAACCGGCCGCCCCGATATGGTTGTCTTTAAGAAGAACGCCGTCGGACAGGTTGTATCGATGATTAAAACCGCCGCCGACTCGTACCGCATACTTTTCGAAAATACGCATGTTGGGCGTGGTCTTCCGTGTGTCCAGGATACGGGTCGAAAAGCCCTTGAGCTCATCGGCCATCGATCGGGTCAGCGTCGCGACTCCGCTCATGCGCTGCAAATAATTCAGCGCGGTTCTTTCGCCGGACAGGATGGTGCGGCCGTCGCCGGCCAGTACGCCGATTTTATCACCGGAGCGAACCTTGTCACCATCTTTAAAATACGCGGTAAAGATTACCTTATCGTCCAGGAGCTTGAAAACGCGCTCAAAGACCTGGAGTCCGCAAACGACGCCGTCCTGTTTGCAGATTAGATCGATATGCACGGCGACGGCATGCGGCATCACAGCCTGAGTCGAAATGTCTTCGTTGGTGATATCCTCTTTGATAGCGCTACGGATGTAATCATCCGTTATGATCGTCATTTCCAATCCATTGCTCATAAAAATCTCTGTCCCTTCTCTTAATCTCATCCAAAACGATCTTCCGGTACTCCGCATCGAAGTCACGGTCAATATACTCGGAAAGATTGACCTTCATTTCCTCAACCGGCGTGTACGGGATGCTTTGCGCAATCTCCATCGCCGCGCGCTCTGCAAACACAAGACTTTCCAGAAGCGAGTTGCTACCCAGCCGATTCTTGCCATGCACGCCGGTGCA
>CAYGIB010000288.1:1116-2719 GCA_964349735.1 uncultured Oscillospiraceae bacterium
CTCCCCGATGGCGTATAGATTTTTCATCGAAGTTCTGCCCTTCAAGTCGACCTCGATGCCGCCCATAAAATAATGCTGCGCCGGAGTGACGGGAATCGGCTCCTTGGTTAAATCGAAGCCCTCTTTGAGGCAGTGTTTGTAAATGTTGGGAAATCGGGTGCGAACGGTGTCCGGGTCAAGATGGGTGAGTGAAAGGAAAACGTATTCCTTTTCATCCTTCTTCATCTGCTCGCGGATGGCTGCCGTGACAATGTCTCTCGGCTGAAGCTCGTCCGTGAAACGCTCCATCGCTGCATTCAAGAGGTACGCACCCTCGCCGCGGACGGCTTCGGAAATCAGGAAGCGGCGGCCGGGCTTGGATGAATACAGAGCGGTCGGGTGAATCTGGATGTAATTGATGTCCTTGAGTTGAACATGGTGGTTCGATGCAATCGCCAACGCATCTCCTGTGATGTGGGCAAAAGCCGTCGAATGCTTGAAAAGCCCGCCGATTCCGCCGGTGGCAAGAACGACGACCTTCCCGTGGACGACACTCGGACATCCTTCCCGGTCAACAATCACAACGCCTCGACAAACATTGTTTTCTTCGATGATATCCACCATCCGGGTGTGTTCGTCGATGGTGATGTTCTTTTTTTTGCGAAGGCCGCTCAAGAGCTTACTTGTAATCTCCTTGCCCGTATTATCGTCGTGATAAAGAATTCTCGACTGGGAGTGCCCGCCCTCCTTGGTTCGCGAGAGCTCCTCGCCGGCACGGTCAAAATTGACGTGATAGGCCAAGAGATCCTGAATAATCATGGGAGACTGGCGAATCATGGTGTCGACAGCCTTTCTGGAATTCTCGTAGTGACCGGCGCGCAGCGTATCTTCAAAGTAATCGTCGTAATCTTCCGCGTCCTTCATTGCCGCGATTCCACCCTGAGCGAGATAAGACGCACTGTTCTCGAGAGTGTCCTTAGTAATCATATGGACCGAAAGAGTATCCGGCAAATTGAGCGCGCAAAAAATACCCGCGGCGCCTGTGCCGACGATAATGACATCCGTTTTGGCTGAAGTATATTCACACATCGCTTTATCCTGCCAGTTCATGCATTTTTTGAAGAGGAATGAGTGCGAGCTTCCGAATTTCCTCGTCGATTTCGATCGGGTTGCACATATGCTTCAGGGAGTCAGCGAGGTTCTCGAGGGTAATTTTCTTCATGTCCGGACAAATCGGAGTGGAGGCCGGGAAGAGGAAGGTCTTGGACGGATTGTCCTTCATCAATTGATGTTTCATGCCCTCCTCGGTACAGATAATGAAGGTGTCGGACTTGGACCCGGCCGTTTCGTATATGATTCCGGACGTGCTGCCGATATAATCGGAAATCTCCAATACTTCGCGCGAACACTCCGGATGCGCAAGAACCTTGGCATCCGGCTGTTCGGAGAGAAGATCACGCACCGCATCTGCGGTTATCAGATTATGAGTCGGACAAAATCCGTCGAGAAGAATAAAAGATTTTTCGGGGAAAAAACCGGCGACGTAACTTCCGAGGTTCTTATCCGGAACGAAAAGGATATAGCGCGAAGAAATCTTCGATATTACCTTCACAGCATTGGAAGA
>CAYGIB010000289.1:0-2718 GCA_964349735.1 uncultured Oscillospiraceae bacterium
GCTCAAAGGTTCTGCCGCCGATGGTCGTCTGATGTCCACCCGAGAGGGTCGGATTGATGTTATTGTAATCAAATAACCTTGCCACTTCCTCTGCTAGATCTGCCATAAGGTGTAAATCTTGTCGAAAAGTCGGAGCCACACAGAAAATCTCGCCGTTACGATCTTCAAACGCACATCCGACAGCACGAAGCTTTTCTTCCATGAAATCTGCGGAAAGCTCGGTCCCCAGAAGCGCGTTTATCTTCTGCGAGCTATACGGAATGATTGCAGCGGAGCGCTTCGTCGGATAAACATCAATCACTCCTTTATTAATCTTACCGCATCCGATGAGTTCTACTAATTCGCAGGCACGGTTCAACGCGCGCAAAGCGTTTTCCGGATCCAAGCCCTTCTCATAGCGTGAAGAAGCCTCTGTCCTAAGCCCTACGTGCATAGCAGTCTTTCGGATTGAATACGGATTGAATGTCGCTGACTCAAACAAGATCGTCTTCGTCCGGTCCGTGACCTCGGAGTTCTCGCTTCCCATGACCCCGGCAATCGCACATACCTTGTCTTCATCCGCAATGACCAGGACAGTGGGATTTAAATCCCGTTCGGTATCATCCAAAGTAACCGTACGCTCACCTTCTCTTGCGGTGCGAACAATGATATGTTTCCCGGAAAGATACTCGAGATCAAAAGCATGCATCGGTTGACCGAGTTCGATACACACATAATTTGTGATGTCGACAATATTGTTAATCGGACGGATGCCGACAGCCCGAAGACGGTTTTGCATCCATAACGGCGACGGACCAACGGTGACATCCTCCGCGATACGCGAGCAATATCGGTAACATAAGTCAGGCGCAAGAATCTCGATTTGCGCAATATCGTTGGAATTATGTAAACCTTCTTCCAATACACTTGAAATAATCGGTATAAAGGGAACGCCAAATGTAACAGCGGCTTCCCTTGCCAATCCTTCAATGGATAAGCAATCCGGTCGGTTCGAGGTAATTTCGAACTCTACGGTTTCCCCTTCGACGCCGAGGAAGCGCGCGATCGGTGTTCCTACTATGGCATCGTCCGGTAGTACCCACAGGCCATTCGGGTCTGCGCCGATATAATCTTTTGGATCGAGACCCAATTCCTGGGCGGAACAACACATGCCGAAGCTGTCAACTCCTCGAAGTTTTGCCTTCTTTATTTCAAAACCACCGGGCAATATGGCTCCGATCCGTGCCACGGGGCACTTCATATCCTGCCGTACATTCGGCGCTCCGCATACGATCAGAAGCTCTTCAACGCCGCTATCCACTTTCAGGAGATGAAGGTGATCCGAGTCGGGGTGATCTGAAATCGTTTTAATCTGGCCGACTACAATATGATTGAAGCTTTCTCCGGGATTGATGATGCCTTCCGTCTTGGATCCGGACAACGTCATACGGTCTGCGAATTCCTTGGCAGATGAGTTGATATTTACAAATTGCTTGATCCATTCAAGTGGCGCTTTCATGAAGCTGCTCCCCCTCGTCTATAAATGCTGCGAGAATATTAGCGAAACTGACTTAAGAATCGAAGATCGTTTTCGAAAAGCAATCGAATGTCTTCAATTCCATAACGGCCCATTGCCGTCCTTTCAACACCGATTCCGAATGCAAATCCGCTGTATTCTTCGGGATCAATGCCCGACCATGAGAGCACTTCCGGATGAACCATTCCCGCACCGAGAACCTCGATCCAGCCTTCATTTTTACAAATCCGACAACCTTTTCCGCCGCATCCCCAGCAGGATATATCCACCTCGCACGACGGTTCCGTAAAAGGGAAATGGTGCGGACGCAGGCGAATTTTGGTATCCTCGCCGAAAAGCTTCCGTGCAAAAAGGCGCAATGATCCAATCAGATCACCCATGGTTACGTTACGGTCAACAAAGAGTCCTTCAATCTGATGAAAAATCGGCGAGTGCGTGCTGTCAAGAGCGTCCGACCGGTATACCTTGCCCGGGCAGACAATCTTTATCGGGGGTTGTGTTTTTTCCATTACACGAATCTGAACCGGCGATGTTTGAGGCCGAAGAAGGATCTTATCTGTGATGTAGAACGTATCTTGCTCATCTCTTGCCGGATGTCCCTCTGGCAATCTCAATCGCTCGAAAGCATAAGAATCATATTCAATTTCCGGTCCCTCGGCTATCGAATACCCTAAATTAAGAAAAATCCCGCAAATCTCATCAATAACCTTGTAAAGCGGGTGTCTGCATCCTGTGGGGCGAATGATTCCCGGCATTGTAATATCTATCGTTTGAGAAGAAAGAATGCTTGCATTTTCTTTCCGGCCGATATCGCTCATAGCATCCGCCAAAGAATTCTCTATGTGCGTTCGGACGTCGTTTGCCATCTGCCCGATGATAGGGCGCTCTTCGGCAGACAACGAACCCATCCCGCGCAATAAAGCTGTGAGATCCCCCTTTTTGCCTAAAAAACGCACGCGTAGTGCTTCGACTTCAGCCAAGGATTGCACGCTCTTCAATAGATCGTCAAACGCATGTCGAATATTCTTAAGCGATTCATTGATTTGAAGCATGATTCACCCTCCGCAAGAAACAATGCCTAAATGATATCATTGTAAAATGCGGCTGTAAAGAAAGGGTTATGGTGCTTCTCGGCTCCAACCGTTGTTGTTTCGCCATGCCCGGGATAGATAATCACTTCATCATCCATCGAAGCAATCCGA
>CAYGIB010000290.1:0-2688 GCA_964349735.1 uncultured Oscillospiraceae bacterium
GCTCCGGCGTGATCGAAAAATCCCTTGCCTTTTGTAGTATTGGCCATATCGGATCCCCCACAACCCGCAAAAACCTTCAAACATTAACAATATTATATAGCACGAATGTGAATGAAATAAAGCTAAATATCAAACCGGGAAGTGGTTTTATCAAACCGATACCAGGCACGTAGATCCAATGTCATCGGATGATGCGCGAAATACTCCCGTATAAAGAGGTGGAGTGTTTCTGCGGATGAGTTACGAGTATGTCCACATCCCAAGACCATCCTTACGGGCCAGGTTTTCCAGTGCTCGAAGCTCCGACTCGTATCGTGTGTCTTCTCCGTACGCGACGACTCGTGCATAGCCGCCGCGAACGAGTAACGCACTGAAATTTAAGCACTCAAAGGTTTCCTCATCCCCGTCGACGGGCTCCTCGAGCCAGACGTAACGAAGCAGACGATTGTACTGATCGGTGTCGGAAACGTCGCGCTCCAGATATACAATCCGGCCGGAAAGAGTATGTTTTGCAAAGTCGAATGCTTCCTCGGCAAACGGCTCGCCCGCTTGATTCTCTTTCTCGGTTTCCGGTGCGTCGACGCCGATAATCCGTACTTTGTAATCGTTCCCTTCATCATCCACGACCCAAATCGTATCGCCGTCCACGACACGGATAACGGTAAACGGCTCCGTAACGGGCGCCTCCGCAGCAAAGGTTCCTTTGCCCCCGTCGCTCTCGTTCCCGGACGTGTTCGGCTCGGGGGAATCTTCCGTGACAGCGGACGGATCGGACACTATTTGATTCAACGCATCGATGAAATCTTCCGCCGAAAAAGTGCATCCGGACAGGATCATTGCGGCGACAGTAAAGAGTGCCGCAATGAGTCCGATTCTTTTCTCTATTCGGCGCGCTCGAGAGTGTCCTGCGGCCGTTGATGGGTGGTTTGACATGCGGCTGATTCCTTTCTAATGATAAAAAAGCCGACCAAAACGGTAATAAGCAGCAGATAAACCGCTACCACAAGAAGCACATGCATCAGCCCGAGGACCGTGAACAGTCCGAAAAATATTAGTGTGACAATGATACCATAAAGATTCGCCGTAAGCGATGCCAGCGAGTGGACGGTCGACCGCCCCTGAGACTCGATTTTCTGTTGAATGTAATCCTCGATCAGGACCTGTATACCTGCGCTGCTCATGAAATATAAAGCATAGAAAGGAATGAAAATTGCTTTTCCAAACAGCGCGAAAACAAGGAGTGACAAGGATCCCAGAATGCTCAGGAAAATAATCAGTCTAATGGTGCAAAGTCCGAGTCGGCGGCGAAGAAATCGTCTCAAGCGCGGGATAAGCTCGGCTCCGATTCCTTCAAAGATGAAGCGTCCCATCCCCCAAAAAGCGACCCATAAGACTCCCGGAACAAATCGCGATGCGACCGCAGGGTCATACTCCTCCAGAATGCCGTACATACCAACAACCAGAATCGAAAGAAGAACCGGCAGAAGAATGATCGGTGAACCGAAGAGAAAGGACGCCGCGTCGCGCAGTGTCTTCAGGCCGTGAATATCAAAAACAGCCTTTTTGTCCGGTTGTTTATCCCGAAACAGATTGACTTCTTTGAAGCCCAGTACGACAAATAACCCGATTATCAGTGAGACAATGGAGGCGATCAGCGCCAATCCGAAACCGCCGAATGCGGTCAAGACTCCGCCCAGAAGCATGGCAGCGGCAAGCGATATTCGACCGAGCATCTCACCTCTTCCGTAGATCCGGTCAAAACCATCCTCTTTTCCGGCCTTTTTCAGTGAATCAAAAAGCAGAGCCTCGCGTGCTCCGGACCCCAGTGCTTCGGAGATGCCCCACAACAGGAATCCAATAGCAAACCAGACAAAACCGTCGGAAAAAAGCCATACAGCAAAGCAGGCCGCATGCAGGGATCCTGCAATCAGCAGGAGGTTTTTGCGGCTCCAGCGATCTGCCAGTATACCGGACGGTAATTCCAGCAGAACCACTGGAAAGGCCCAGATCATCAACAGCAAGGATATCCGGGACAAGGAGAGGCCCTTATGCTCGAAAAGCAACAGGTACACGGGATAAATCGGCATCAGACTTGTAAATATGCAGTAGAGATGATTCTGTATCGGTTTCATAGGTTGTCCTCCTTAAAATGAACGCAAAAATCAAAGCGCAATCCATTGCGCCCCGGAGGAGGACGGGCTCGATATCGTCACTGGCCGGTGTCGAAAAAATAAACAGGAAATCTACACATAGCATTCCTCGCAAAAATGGAGATGGCAATATTATAGCCGTTTTCGAAAATTATGACCATACCATTCGAGTCACTCTTGGGAGACAAGACCAAACCGCGACGCGGCAGCCCTCAGGGTGTTACAATAAAAGTAATATGGAGCAGATATTATGGAGGATATACCAATGAAAAAAATATATTTTGCGGGCGGTTGCTTCTGGGGACTCGAGAAATACATGTCCCTGATTAACGGGGTCACGGCAACAGAAGTCGGATACGCGAACGGAAGTGTAATAAATCCAACCTACGAGCAGGTATGCTCCGGGAATACCGGCCATGCCGAGACGGTCGAGGTGACGTACGAGCCCGGTAGGGTGTCTCTCGGTTTTCTCCTTCGGATGTTTTTTGACGCGATTGACCCGACCGCGGTCAACCGGCAGGGTAACGATGTCGGGAAG
>CAYGIB010000291.1:0-2682 GCA_964349735.1 uncultured Oscillospiraceae bacterium
GTCTTGGGGCTTTCCAACAGCATTTTGAATGTCCGCGATTTCGATGTGCTTACCGAATTGGCATCCGAGGGAAATTTGGGTAAGGTCGATCTGTCTATCGCGGATATTTCGAGGATTGAAATTCCCGGGTTGCCCATGTCGACAACGGCCTCAAACTTCGGGAAAATGACGGATGACGTGACGCGCGCAGACTTAGCGCTCGGCATATTTAATCTGGTCTTTCAATCCATTGGTACGATGGCCGTTCTGGCCGCCCGGAATGTCGGACTAAAGGATGTTGTTTTTACCGGGCAGATGACACGCGTTTCCCAGTGCGCCGCTCTATTTGCCATTTTTTCGGATTTGTACCGGGTCAATTTCGTTGTTCCGGAGCATTCAGAATTTGCGACCGCCATCGGCGCCGCAATCTTTTCGGAGTGAACATGGAGAAAGCAAATCGCGTATTCGAGCTCGACGCACTTCGCGGGCTGTCGATCTTCATGATGATTTGCCATCATCTGATTTGGGACATTCGGTATCTGCTCGGATACGATACTCTTTTTAAGTTTGAGCGAGGAATATTTTTCACATACATTCTTCAGCCCCTGTTTCTCTGTTGTTTTATTATGATTTCGGGAGTGTGCTGTACCTTTTCGAGAAATAATCTCAAAAGGTCGTTGCGGCTTCTCCTGGGCGCCGTTGCACTCTCCGTGATTATGGCGTTGGTATCGTTTCTCCTTTTGAAGATTGAGGTTATTTCCGACTTGCACGAAGAAGGTCTGTTTGTCTTCTTCAACATTCTTCATTTGCTGACCGTCGGGACTTTCATCTGCTTCCTAATCGAAAAGGGTGAAAAGAGAGCAACCATCGCCGATCCGGATTCCGAAATTGTGACACTTAGGGCTCCTTCGGCAATGACAAACAGCATCTTAATTGTCGTTGCGCTCATGATATTCATGTCCGATTCCTTTGTCCGCATGCTGAGAGGCACGGTTGATACCTATGCATTTTTACCGCTCGGGATTTATCCGTACGATTATATATCTATGGGAGATTATCTTCCGTTAATTCCCTGGCTGGGAGTGTTTCTGATCGGAATGGTCTTGGGACGGATTCTTTACGCGAACAAAAAGACAGCGTTTCCCGGAGCTCCGAAGCTCTTGATACAGCTTACACGGCCTTTTGAATTCATCGGACGACACGCTCTTTTCGTTTATCTGATCCATCAGCCGATACTCCTTGCAATCCTTTTCGGCGGACGGTATTCTGGATTATGGTGACGTAGTCATCGCTTCGGGTGATCCGAGCGCGAGTTGCTCATCAGGACATAAATACCGGAAAGGACGTGCATTTGAAAAACATCGGAAAAGCGATTCGAACGGCTCTTCCAATTCTTATTTGCTTTATTGCGGCGGCATTGTTTTCGGTGCTTCCGCGGTTTCTTTCCACAAACGCTGAGGCAACGGAGTGGTATGCGCTTCATATATTTCCATACCTATCGTGGCCGATTGTAACCTTAACATCCCTCATTCCGATATCCGTTACCGAGATTGTCGTAATTGGCGCAGTGTTGTCGGCACCTTTTCTGATTGCCTGGTTTATCATCCGGGCGGTTCGAAGCCGGGAAAAAAGAAAATTTATCTATCGTACCGCCTTGTTCATCAGTGTAGCAGCCTTGCTGATCACTTCGTCTTTTTCGCTGATGCACGGAATCAATTACACAAGGAGGCCTCTTCATGAGACTCTTGATCTGGCTCCCGTCGACAGAAGCGCCGAAGAGCTTGCTCAGGTCATGAACTGGCTTGCCGCCGGAGTCGCGGAAAACCGTCCGCGACTGCAGGAAAATGAGGCGGGAGGTATGATTCCGATCAACGGTATTCCCGATGTGCTGGTTAGCGCCAGCGATTCGATGGATATGGCGGCCGCCGTTTTTCCGGCATTAGCGGGAAACGATGTTCGGGTTAAGCCGGTTGCTCTATCTCATTATTGGTCGTATACGGGAATTGTCGGAATGTACTTTCCCTTCTTCGGCGAGGCGAACGCAAATGTCGACGTCCCCGCGCATTCGATTCCGATGACCGTTTGCCATGAAATCAGTCATGTCCGGGGAATTGCACGTGAGCAAGACGCAAATCTTGCGGGCTTTCTTGCTTGCGTTTCCAGCGACCGAGCGGATTTTCGATATAGCGGATATATGTTTGCGCTCGGGTATATCTCAACGGATTTATATACCGTAGACCCCGAAGCATATGCCCGAATTGCCCAAATGATCCCGGAAGGGGCATATCGCGATATGAACCTCGGATATGAGTATTGGCAGCAATTCGAGGGTCCGGTCGAGGAGTTTTCGACGGAGGTCAACGACTCGTATCTCAAGGCCAACCTTCAGCCGGAGGGTGTGCACAGCTATTCACTCGTCAGTCGGTTGATTATTGAATATTATTTCAGGCACGTTCAGGGAGCCACGGATTGATTACCATCGTCACACATGGACACAAGAACATGTTTCCCGCAACAGATGTCAGTCTTTTGTTTCTCGGATCGAATGTGAGAAATGAGGGCAATCTGATATGCGCGGAATATGACGGCGACATTCTCATCGAAAGCTCGGTGCATCCGGACGGAATTGTCACGACTTCGGTTCCGGGAACTCCGATTATACAAAAGCAGGATAATACGCTTGAGCTCTCTCCGAATCGGGAA
>CAYGIB010000292.1:0-2680 GCA_964349735.1 uncultured Oscillospiraceae bacterium
CTTTCGTTCAACTGAACGTGGATCACGCTTGAGGAATCCGAGAAGCTTGAGTGGAGAACGGCGATCTGCCTTTTCTTTCACGAGGGCGCGAGCAATACCGAGTCGGATTGCTTCTGCTTGTGAAGAGATACCACCACCGTTTACATGAGCAGTAATCGTGTAGTCTTGGATACCGGCATCCTTTGTTTCGAGAACAGACTGTACGTCCTTCTGGAGAGAAAGGTGGGTGAAGTATTCCACGAGCGGCTTGTTGTTTACTACAATCGTAGTTTCCTTTGCCGGAGTGAGACGAACACGGGCGGTAGCTGTCTTCCGACGACCGATTCCTTCAACGTAGACTGATTTTGTTGCTGCCATACGCTTATTCGGTGATTACTAATTTGAGTAAAAGAGGCTTCTTGTGCTTGTTTGAAGGAAGCATGCCACCGATGGTGCGCTTCAAAGCTTCGCCATAGCCAAGACGCTTCCCGAGGTGATCGACTTCATTCAAGCGCGTATCGTCCGCCCGAGCACAGTCGGTGCAGAGTATTACGTCGTGTAACTCGTTCCAATCAACCCGCGGTCGGTATGCTATCGTTCGCCGCGCCTTGTTGTCGTAGCCAGTCCGGTTGTGTGTCGGTGAGATGTCGTTTCCCCATGCCCCACACGAACTCGAAGATGGACGAGAGCGTCCGATAGATCTCCTCATTGTCGACGATGACTCCCATGTGCGTCTTCGGCGAAAATGTGACGAACGACGCCTTGTTGTCATAGAGGTTGATCTCGGTCGCGAACGGGTACTTCGCATGGTCGACGAATAATATGTCAGTGACGTTGTTTGCCTGGTAGCCTTTCATGTACGCGAGCGCTTCCGGATTGTCCGGTATGATCACGCGTTCGACGATGCCGAGCTTCTTCCGTTTCGGTGCGTAGTGCTTCGTGTTCCAGTCGCGGAGGTACTTCGCATATCCCGCGACATCGGAGAACGTATCGATCTTTTTTTTCGAGTTGTTCATCAGCGTATCCTCGAGCACTTGCTTGATCCCTTCGATTCCCTCGAAGAATCGTACGCCCGGTTTGTTGAGCGCGAGCGCGTACATCGATCGCAACGATGGAAGAACTCCTTCGAGCGACTGGTGGGCTAGTTGAAGACGGTGCTTTTCCGCATCGATGAGGTCGTGGAGCTTTCCGGGATTCTCGACCTCGAAGACCTTTCGACCACGCTCCTCACGTTCTATGACCAATCCTTTGGCAATGAGATCGGCAACGAGGTTATAGACGTTCGGCCGCTTATACGGGAGTTTTTGAACGAGCTTTCCCATGCCGGATTTCCCTAAGGAAAGCAGCGTTTCATATACAACGGCCTGTTTTTCGTCTAAACCAGCGGAAATAAGGGATTTTTCGTACATATAGTTATCCACATTGGAAACAATTGCCTGTTACTATCTGACCTTTGAACGATTGTATTCACTAGAAATAGTAGCATGTACATCAATTGATGTCAATAGGAATTGACAAAGATACCTCGATTATTGCCACACTATTCTAACCGTTGTTATTGTTGACTATCAATATCGTCACTATTTTATCATTATGTATTGACATTAAATTCGTGTTGCTGTATGCTTGTCGGTCAAACAAAAAAGCTCGTTCGATCAAACACTACTCGCTCGTTACATGGATGTCTGGATCGGTGCCGTCGTCCCCTGCTCGAGGAGAGACAGGAGATGACCGCGTAGAACAGCGCCATCATCAATCGCGGAGTACAAACGGCCAAGCGTCGCCTGATGACGACCGCCGCCGGTTCGGAAGAGTTGTGGCATCACCCAGCGCTTGTCTCTGGGAAACGCCCACCCTTCCAGCAGTCCGCACCCGTCTCCCCGCCTTCGCAAAAAATGCTTTGGCGGATGAATTTCCGGAGATCGGCTGCCGACGAGGTCTAACCCGCTTCGCTGGCAGGAATGTCCGGAAACAAGATGTTCGTTCAAACCTTAACAACCCGCGCTCAATACCTTCTATACGTTCCGGTGAATCCGGAATGAAGTGAGGGGAATACAAGCGCGGGGCGGAGAATAAGAGCATGATGCTCTTGAACTCCATCTCCTTGAACATGGTCGCTGCCTTCCCGGCAACGATCCATGTCGAGGAGATCCCGCTCGTGCGGGCCCGTGAGCTGGCGACGGACCATCTGTCCGCCGTCGGCCACGCCGACACTGCCGCCGTCTTCGGCGAGCAGCTCGTCATGCCGGTGCAGCCGAACAGGGTGAACGTGTCGCTGAAGTCCGGCGACATGGTCCTCGTCGGCCAGTACCGGGGGCCTCGTTTGCCGGAGGGTGCAACCACCCTCCCCGAGGGCGCCACGATCCAGTGGCTCCTCGTGACCGTCGAGTAGACGATGGCGCGCGGGAACGTCTCTGGCCCCGAGGATAAACGGGGATGCCGCGTATTGCGGCAGATGACCGGGATGAATCCTGGTCAAAGCGGACCACCGCACAATATAAGGGTTGGGTTGCGGGATCGATTTGGTTATCGGTCCCCAGCTAAGCCGATGCGATCGGCTCTGATGAGCTCCTACGGATAACATTGCAGAGCGAAAGCTGAAAGTACGTTGACAATTGAATAGCGAATAATTACACCGTGGAGATAGAGGAGAGTAATTCACGGTTACATCACCTTCTTTTCATGGTGGATTCGCGTGTTC
>CAYGIB010000293.1:0-2672 GCA_964349735.1 uncultured Oscillospiraceae bacterium
AGAAAAGGTTCGCGTCGTCGTCCAACTTATACACCTTACTCGGCGGAATCGCCATCCATATATAAAACACGACGGAAAGAATCATCGCAACGACCAGACCGGCGATCAAAACGGCGGACAAGGCCGAAAACTCGGACAGCATACTGATCTTGCGCGGAGAAGTTTTACCACTATTTTTACTCATCAGAAAAACCCTCCCAAGACCACTCCGCCGACCACAAGCTTAAAGAGAATCGCAGCGGCGGGCAGAATCGCAAGCGCCAGCAGCAGCAGCTTCACTCGGCTGATCGGGTACTCGCCGGCGATTTTACCGGTTTGCCCGTTCATCGCAAATGTATAGGTCTTTCCCATATACTTATAATTCAGGATCCAAACCGGCAAAAGCGCGTAGCTCACATCGGGCTTAAAAAATGCGGAATCATTCTTGGTTCCGGTAACCGAGTTATACCCCTTGACCGAATCCTTAAAAATCTTCTCGACATAGGCGGAAATCTTCTTCTTGAGATTTTCCTCCAGGCGATCCGCGGGCAAGTCGTATCGATCCGCGAAAAAGCCGGACAAGTACATCATATCGAACTTCTGAATTGCCGCGTAATCGTAGGGCGCAATCAACTCCATTTGCTTATCGTCGATGTGTGTCGCTCCGTCAAACGGAACCATTTTCCAACACACCTTCCTCTTGCGCTTAATGGCGAAGTACTTGGTCGTTGTCGTGGTCTTGCTCCCGGAAGTCGAGGAGCTTACCTTCGTCCCCGTCGCCTGATAGTCCATGTCCACCACACTGTTATAAAGCCAGAACGGCACGTACAGCCCGGTCATTTTCTCGACGTTTTCGTTCTTCACAAAATCAATCGGAGTAAACCGGCCGGCCTTGCACCAATTGAAAAAGCTGTCAATCGCTTTGTTCCGGCCATACTTGAAGGGCAGGACATAATCCGGCTTTCTTGCGTCAACCAGACGCTCCGGAATAATTGCGGGAGAACCGCAGAACGCGCAGAAAGTCGCCGATGTATTGGTGTCGGTGATGACCGCCGCGCCGCAGCTGTTGCAAACAAACTGCACCGTCTCCTCTTCCGAGAAAAACTCCGGCTCCGCAGCCCCTTCTCCCTGAACTTCTGATGATTCGCCCGCCGCTTCTTCCCCGGATGCGGGAGCCGCAGCAGTGACCTCCGGTTTGAGACTAATTTTCTCATCCTGAGCCGCTTCCTGCTTCATCGCTTCCGAATTCAGATACACTTCCGTTGCGACGATATCCTCCGGTGAGATTTTCGCGCCGCAATACTCGCAGGACATCTTCTGCTGATCCGCATCGAAAACCAGGCTGGCGGAACAATTCGGGCATTCATATGATGTTGCCATATCCTTCCTCTTTCGCCGTTTTTCTATAAAAGATTATACTATAAAACGCTCTTCTTTTAAAAAAACTTAACGACAATTCTTGAAACAAGATGCGAAGTACAGCCTCTCAACGGTCGCGACAGATTATAAAAAAACACGGTATATGATTGAAAATCAGTAGACACAGAAAAGTTCAATGAATTGAGGAAGTGAATGAAAGACCGATCTGCGTTATACTGGGTGCACGGACAACATTGGAGAATCTGTTTGTACAATCCGCTACATTCGAAATAATCTATCTTTCTATCCGCCTTCTATTCCGAAAGAATCTGCCTTTCTATCAGCCTGGATGGAGGAAAAATATGGAACTGCGGCGACTGGGACGAACCGGCCTAAAAATCAGCCCGATAATTTTCGGTGGAATTATCGGCATGAACGAGACACCGGAGACGGCGGCTCATTATGTAGATTTCGCGATTGAAGCCGGGATCAATTATTTTGATGTGGCGCCGGCTTACGGAGACGCACAGGCTCGTCTGGGGCCTGCTCTGAAAAGACACAGAGACAATATTTTTCTTGCCTGCAAAACGGAAAAGCGGGACGCCAAGGGCGCGAAGAAGGAACTGTTGCAATCGCTCGAATTATTGGAGACGGACCACTTCGACGTCTATCAGCTGCACGCTTTATTGACACAGGAGGATATTGACCGGGCCTTTGCGCCCGACGGTGCCATGGAGACGTTTCTTTGGGCGAAAAAGGAAGGGCTGATTCGAAACATCGGCTTTTCCGCCCATAACGAAGATATCGGCATACAAGCCTGCGGGCTGTATGATTTTGATACCGTTCTTTTTCCGATGAATTGGGCGTTGGGAATTGAGACCGGTTGGGGCGACCGCATCGCTGAGGAAGTCATTAAGACCGACAAAGGCCTTCTTAGCATGAAAGTGATGGTTTCCCGCATGTGGCGCGAGAACGAACCGCTCGTATACCCGAAGTCCTGGTGCCGCCCGGTCTATGATAATGACCGGCTCGCCATTGCCGGTATGAAGTACGGGTTTGCCAAGGGCGGCGCGGCGCTGGTACCGCCGGGCAATTTTGAACACTTTCTTTTCATGCTGAAACACATCGAAGAGTGTCTTTCTAATCCGCTTACGGACGATGACCTGGCATATCTCAAAGAAGAAGCCGCTAAAATTAAGGATGAGTTAATTTTCTAGGCTTTAGAATCACGAAGCAGCGGGTCGATCAGTCAATGTTTTTCGAAAAAAAGGCCTGCCGAAGGTATTTCCCTCGGCAGGCTTCTTCTTTCTTAAAGATAGTCCGCTTTCTTACTT
>CAYGIB010000294.1:0-2647 GCA_964349735.1 uncultured Oscillospiraceae bacterium
GAGCACTTGGGAGCTCGATCGAATTGCCGATGAAGTGATCCGCAATAACGGCGCCGTCCCGTCGTTTCTGAATTACGGTTCGCCTCCTTTTCCCTCATCAATATGCACTTCTCTGAACGACGAGGTAGTGCACGGTATTCCGAGCAGATCGAGGATCCTTAAGGAAGGCGACATAATAAGTATCGACGTCGGGGCTTTTCTTCAGGGCTTTCATGGGGATGCGGCAAGAACCTTTGCGGTCGGAGAAATATCCGAGGAGAATCAGGAGCTGATCCGCGTGACCGAGGAATGTTTTTGGAAGGGCTTGGAGCAGGCAAAACCCGGAAATCGTATCGGTGATGTATCCTCTGCGATTCAGCGCCATGCGGAGTCTCACGGATTAGGGGTTGTCCGGCAACTGGTCGGACACGGAATCGGTGAGCGACTGCATGAGGATCCGGATGTTCCGAATTTCGGAAAAGAAGGACACGGACTTCGAATCGTTGAAGGGTTGACAATCGCTGTCGAGCCGATGATGAACTCCGGAAGTTACTCCGTACGGATGCTGTCGGACCGCTGGACGATTGCGACATCCGACGGAAAAAATTCGGCGCATTACGAAAATACTTTTGCGGTTACAAAAAGCGGTCCGATTATAACGACGCTGATCGATTGAAAAAATAAAGGAGAAAGGAGAACCCAATGACTAAAGAAGATGTTATTGAAGTAGAAGGTATTGTCGAAGATGCTTTGCCGAACGCCAAGTTCCGAGTAAGACTCGAAAACGGTCACATCGTCATGGCGCACATCTCAGGAAGACTTCGCCAGAATTATATCAAGATTCTAACCGGGGATCGCGTGACCCTGGAACTGTCCCCATATGACCTGTCCTGCGGTCGGATTACATGGCGCGCGAAGTAGAACCGGATCGACTCGTTTGGAATGGCCGCTACGAATCCGCTTTTTACGGAAAAGCCCTTGCAAACGGTCGTAATTCTGGTATTATATTATAGCGTGCGCCGAATGGCGTACATTGTTCTGCTTGTTTGCAGGAATGATTATTGGAGGAACGCAAGAGATGAAAGTTAGGCCGTCGGTTAAGCCGATGTGTGAAAAATGCAAGGTCATTCGTCGTAACGGAAATGTTATGATTATATGCTCTGACCCGAAGCATAAGCAGAAGCAGGGCTGATTTCAGGAATGATCCGTCCGGTCATTATCTTGACCGTCGGACATCGGTCGGCATGCTAAGGAAGAAGGATATTACATGCACTTGTGAAGGCGGCTGCCTCCGCTACCTGCGGAGGAATCTTCGCACCGCGTGTTATATATATTTTAGAAGAACGAGCAATTTTCTTTCACGGAGGTGCATCAGATGGCACGTATTGCCGGTGTGGATTTACCGAACGAAAAGCGGGTGGAAATCGCGCTTACGTACATTTTCGGTATTGGCCAAACAACTTCTACACGAATTTTAAAAGATACTTCCATCAACCCCGATACCCGGGTGAAGGATCTGTCTGAGGACGATCTGGCTAAGATCCGCGAGAAGATCGAGTCCAAGCTAACGGTTGAAGGCGATCTTCGAAGAGAAGTGTCGATGAACATTAAGCGACTGACAGAAATCGGCTGCTACCGTGGCCGTCGTCACAGAATGGGACTTCCCGTACACGGCCAGCGCACGAAGACGAACGCCCGTACCCGCAAGGGACCGAAGCGTAAAATCGTTGGCAAGAAGAAGTAAGGAGGAATACCATGGCTAAGGTAGCAAAAAAGACGGTCAGCAGACCGAAGAAAAGAGAGCGCAAGAATATTGACCGCGGTCACGCGCATATTCATTCTACGTTCAACAACACAATCGTAACGATAACGGACCCCCTCGGGAATGCGATATCTTGGGCATCGGCCGGAGAAATGGGCATGAAGGGCTCTCGTAAGGGAACCCCTTTCGCGGCTCAGACGGCTGCTGAGGATGCGGCGCGCAAGGCTGTCGATCACGGCATGCGCACGGTCGAAGTATTCGTTAAGGGACCCGGAGCCGGTCGCGAGTCCGCCATCCGCGCGCTCCAGACCGCAGGTTTGGACGTCACGATGATTAAGGATGTTACGCCGGTTCCGCACAACGGATGTAGACCGCCCAAGAGAAGAAGAGTCTGATGACGGAGGAGTAAATCATGGCCAGATATACAGATGCATCATGCCGCCTGTGCCGCAGAGAGGGCGATAAGCTATTTCTCAAGGGACAACGGTGTTATTCCACGAAGTGCGCTATTGCTCGCAGAAGCTTTGCGCCCGGGCAGCACGGACAAGGCAGAAAAAAGGTTTCCGAATATGGACTTCAGCTTCGCGAGAAGCAGAAGACCAAGCGTTTTTACGGCATACTGGAGGATCAGTTCCGGCTGACTTTCGACCGTGCCGTCCGAATGAAGGGGAAGACTGGTGAGAACCTCCTCTTACTCCTCGAGCTTCGGATGGACAATATCGTTTATCGTATGGGTTATGCGGCATCCAGGTCGCAGGCGCGCCAATTGGTAACCCACGGCCATATGTTGCTGAACGGTAAAAGAGCAGACATTCCTTCGATGAACCTGAAGGCCGGCGACGTGATTACGGTTCGTCAGGGATCACGTAAGTCTCCCGCATTCGAGAATCTTTCGGGCGCCCGTCC
>CAYGIB010000295.1:0-2644 GCA_964349735.1 uncultured Oscillospiraceae bacterium
AAAGAGGGTAAGAAGCGCATGCGCCAGGTCGGCAGCGTCGAGGTGCCACAGGAAGCCTTTATGAGCGTTCTAAGGCTCGATGAGTAGGGAAGTGAATATGATATTTCTTCTGGAAAATGACTCGTTAACCGAAGAATTGGTCAAGCAGGCGATTATCGCAAAAGACAAGCCGCATCTGTGCATCGTCGGCTTTTCGGAATTCGAGAAAGTCAGCCGTAAATTGGGAATCAACGAAAAAACGGCTCAAGAAATCATTTCGAGCGAGATATCCAAATTCGAAAGTCACGACGGGTACGATTATATCGTCCTGAATATTCCGGATATTTTGGATATGAAAAAGGAGCCTCAGCGGGTGTGCCTGTATTTCTCAGGGGATTTGCTGGTTTTTGTATGTAATGACGATCCGGTTATTGCCGGTATCGTCGATTCCATCCGAACCGAGTCCATCAAAAATCTCAGCCTGAGTAAAATCCTGCATTTATACTTCGACAAGCTGACCTTCG
The DNA here is from genome assembly GCA_964349735.1 of uncultured Oscillospiraceae bacterium. Classification (GTDB taxonomy): domain Bacteria; phylum Bacillota; class Clostridia; order Saccharofermentanales; family Saccharofermentanaceae; genus JAAYCT01. Next base: position 504 of record CAYGIB010000295.1, read on the forward strand.
ACGATTCTCTGGATCTAAGGAATTTGGAGCAGGAAATAGCGGATATTGAAGACAAGCTGATGCTTTCGAAGAAGATCGACTTACTCGAACTGATGACTTTTCGCAAGAAGCTTCTCGCCCTGAAACTATATTATCAGCAGCTCCTTGAGGTGTACGAGGGAGTTGAGCAGAACGAGAACGACTTGATCGATTCCAATGAAGAGCGCAACTTCAGAATTCTTTCCGGCAGAGCCAATCGACTCTATAACGGAGTCCTGAATTTACGAGATTACGTAACTCAGGTAAGGGAAGCGTATCAAACCCAGATGGACATCAGCCTCAATAGCATCATGAAGGTGTTTACCGTCATAACGTCGTTCTTCTTTCCGCTGACCCTGATTGTCGGCTGGTACGGCATGAACCTCAAAATGCCCGAATTTGGATGGCGCTATGGGTACTTGTTTGTCATCGGAATCATTATTCTGACTGCGGTTGGTACCCTGCTCTTTTTCAAAAGAAAGAAGTGGCTATAACCTTATTCGATATGGAGCATTCTCAAAAGAGCACCTTCTCCGGTAAAGAAACTCCCTGAAAGCATTTTTTAGAAAAGTAACGGCGAAAATATGCGGGTTTATTAAAAACGCGTCGTGTTTACTGTGTACTGTATGGATGGTCGCTAGCCGAAAATTTCGACAGGTACACCGCGTATTCGCGTAATTCCTTTTCGAAAAATTAAATAATGCATAATGAGCAATATGAAACTATTACAATCATAAAGATTGACAAAATGAAATAAACATAATACAATAATGTGTACAAGCATGACAACAACGTTGTAGGAGCCACATGATAATTTTCGATGAGTTGAAGGGGCTACTCGGTAATTTTCGATGAGTTGAAGGGGCTACTTGGTAATTTTCGATGACTTGAAGGGATTGTATGATTATTTTCGATGTGAATAAAATGCTCATTGAGGCGATAGATGAAACGAAAAACCTTTATATCGGGGAGACGTTTCTGGTACGCGAATTGTTTATGGGTTACAGATGGAACAGAATCCCGCATAAAGACCGGCTTCTACTGGGCATTTTGTTTTTGAATTATGTCAACAGGACGCCCGGTGTATTGGATGCGATCGAAAAAACGCCGTCTAACCAGCAGCGATACAGGAAAAATGAGGACTGAGAATTGAACCGAATTTCAATGGTTCAAATATCCATAGAGTTGAAGACAAATAGGAATGCGTGGCGAATCATATGAGTGGCGCGGGCAGACACAATCGCAGCATATCGAGGCTTGCCTAACCTGGCTATAACAACATCGACAAAGAGAGTTTATTATTTCGACTCAATAAGATGTTGACCTCCGGGGAGTGTCTGTCAATGATCAGAAATACCTTCCTTAGATATCATTTCATAAATTGTGATCCCTTCATAAGTCATCACAATATAGCGGATTACTTTCCGTATGAAAGGACGGTTTTGATTGGTATGAGAAAGAGTAAAATATTCCGATCGATGTCAATATATTTGGCAATTCTTTTTTTTGTAGTTATTTTAACACCTGTCCGGGTGTTGGCGGAACCAACGGTAAATCTTGGAACGACTGAGAGCTTTGCCATTTTGGCAGGAACGACAGTAACCAATACCGGATTGACCGTTGTAAGCGGCAGTGCCGGCGGCAATGTTGGCGTGTCAACGGGAACATCGGTTACAGGGTTTACAGGACCTCCGGACGGGACGATTCTCGACGGCACAATCCATTCAAACGATGCTGTCGCGATACAAGCACAGACAGATCTGACTGCTGTGTACAATGAAGCAGCCGGTCGAACCGTTACCGCTGACCTGTCCGGTCAGGACCTGGGCGGGTTAACCCTCACGACGGGTGTATACTCTTTTTCTTCTTCTGCTCAGCTTACAGGGACACTGACACTGGATGCTCAAGGGGATCCTGATGCCGCCTTTATCTTCCAAATTGATAGCACTCTTACCACGGCATCGGGAAGTATCGTCAGTCTCATCAATGGGGCTCAATACTGCCGGGTTTTCTGGCAGGTAGGAAGCTCCGCGACATTAGGAACCGATAGTCAGTTCATCGGGCATATTTTCGCGATGACTTCCATCACGGCAACAAACGGTGCATCCGTGCAAGGGCAGCTC
>CAYGIB010000296.1:0-2643 GCA_964349735.1 uncultured Oscillospiraceae bacterium
CACTCGACCGGACGCGCCCCGGCGTCGCGGCGCAGGCGATCGGTATCGCGACCGGCGCGATGAATGAAGCGGTGAAGTATTCCAGGGAAAGAGAACAGTTCGGCGCGACGATCTCAACGTTTCAGGCCGTTCAGCATATCCTCGCCGACATGGCGATCCAGATCGAAGCGGCGAGATCTCTGGTTTACGCGACGTGCCGGTTTATCGATTCCGGCGCGAAAAACATCTCCAAGGACTCTGCGATGTGCAAAGTCATGGCGTCGGATACCGCGATGAAGGTGACGACGGATGCTGTTCAGATCCTCGGCGGCTACGGCTATATGAAGGAATACCCGGTAGAGAAAATGATGAGAGACGCGAAGATCACTCAGATCTACGAGGGCACCAACCAGATTCAGAGAAACATCATTGCGCTGAATCTGCTGAAAGAGTTATCGGCGAGTCATTAGAATGAGTCGAGCGGGTTGCGTCTTTTTTTAAAAAAACCATTTTCGCGCGTTAAGGAGTGTCCGCATTGAACGTTATTGTATGTGTGAAACAAGTCCCGGCCACGACGGAAGTTAAAATGAACCAGGAAACCAACACAATTATTCGTGAAGGTATTGAGTCCGTGATCAATCCATTCGACATGTATGCGGTCGAAGAAGGTCTTCGGATCAAGGATCAATCCTCGGGAAAAGTTACGGTCATCAGCATGGGGATTCCTTCTGTCGCGGAAATGCTGAAGGAGACCGTCGCGCTGGGCGTGGATGATTGTGTTCTTTTAAGTGATCGTGCCTTTGCCGGTGCGGACACGCTGGCTACAGCGTATGCTCTTTCGATGGGTATTCGAAAGATCGGAGACTATGATCTGATCATCTGCGGAAAGCAGGCGACCGACGGGGATACCGCACAGGTCGGGCCGAGTCTTGCCGAGAAGCTCGGGATCCCCCATGCCACGTACATTCGGAAAATTACCGACATCGGCGACGGCCGGATCCAATGCCAACGGCTTACCGATGACGGTTATGACGATATCGAATTGACCCTTCCCGCCCTGATCACGGTGGTCAAAGAAATCAATGAGCCCCGTCTTCCTTCCCTGAAGGGCATGATGCGCGCCAAGAAAGCGGAAGTAACGATATGGACGGCCGATGATGTCGGTGCCGACAAAGAGCAGTGCGGCCTCAAAGGATCGCCGACACAGGTGATCAAAACCTTTGTGCCGGTACATGATGTCCAAAGCGAGATGTTCGAGGGAAATCCGCAGGAACAAGCCAAAAAGCTGGCGGACCGTCTATTAGCGATGCATTTTATGAAAGCGGGAGAATAATTCAGATGGCAAGTATTCGTATCCTTCCCGAAAAATGTGTCGGGTGCAAACTTTGTGTCGGTTCGTGCCCTTTTGGTGCGATCAAAATCGTTAACAAAAAAGCGGTGATCCTTGAAAACTGTACATTGTGCGGTGCCTGTGTATCCTCGTGCAAGTTTTTCGCGATCGATTTTATGAAAGAAGATCTGGAACCCTCCGTTGATCTGTCATCCTATAAAGGCGTCTGGATTTTCGGTGAACAGAAAGACGGCATTGCTTCAAATGTTTCACTCGAATTATTAGGTGAAGGCACCAAGCTGGCCCGTAAACTCGGTGTCGAACTTTCCGCCGTTCTGATCGGCGAAAATATGGGATCCGCAGCAGAGGTCCTGATCTCTCACGGTGCGGATCATGTGTATGTCATCGACGACCCGTCTCTAAAAGATTTCAATGACGAGGCGTATACCGATATTTTCGTGCAGCTGATCCGATCCTACAAGCCGGAGATCGTCCTGATGGGCGCTACGGCGTACGGAAGGTCTCTGGCACCGAGAGTGTCTTCAAGGATCGGGACCGGTTTGACCGCTGACTGTACCGGTCTGGAAATAGACGATGAAAGCAAAATCCTGATGCAGACGCGGCCGGCCTTTGGCGGAAATCTGATGGCGACCATTATTTGCCCCAACCATAGACCGCAAATGTCCTCGGTACGCCCCAAGGTCATGAAGCCGGTTCCGGCGGATCCCAATCGAAAAGGCGAAATCATCCATCCCGACGTTTCCATTCCGGTTGTTACCGCCACAAAAGTCACACCGGTGATCGACAATAACGGAAAAATGGTCAACCTGGCCGAAGCGGATATCATCGTTTCATGCGGGCGCGGCATGGGAGATCCGAAGAATCTTAAGCTCGTAGAAGAGCTGGCGGATGTTCTGGGCGGCGGCGTCGGTGCATCCCGAGCGGTTGTCGACGCAGGCTGGATCGAGTACAACCATCAGGTGGGTCAGACCGGGAAAACCGTGGGTCCGAAGATTTACTTTGCATGCGGAATTTCCGGTGCGGTACAGCATCTCGCCGGTATGTCCTCTTCCGATACCATTATTGCGATCAACAAGAATCCCGACGCGCCGATCTTTAAAATTGCAACATTCGGGATCGTCGGCGATGTTCTCGAAGTTCTGCCTGCACTGATCAGGGAATTCAGGGAAAGACTATAAGGGGAGACCGACTTCGGGTCAACGGTTCGTATTCATATTGATAATCGCCTTTCGATTTTCTTTTCGTATAATATAGAATAGGAAAGTCCCTTAAGTAAATTTGTAAGCTGTTCAGGATGGAGCGATCCGGGCGGG
>CAYGIB010000297.1:0-2619 GCA_964349735.1 uncultured Oscillospiraceae bacterium
AATTCCCGTATATATCATATTGCACCGGCTAAGCGGAACGAGTACTGTATGAACAGGAGAAACTCCGGGATCAAACATCGGGAAATGTAAACATAATGTTTACAGATTGTATTACGTGAAGTAAACTCAATCCACTATACTCTGTATGGAGTGTGCGTGGGGTGAACATTTTCCGCTTGGAAATTCCGGAGGGAGAAGCATGAATTATTTTGAAGAGGTCGGGCAGAACATTCAGAATGTTCTGAATCGCAAGAACTTAAGGAAGACAGATTTGGCAAATAGACTTCATACCTCAAGACAAATGGTCCAGAAGATAATTAACGGACAGAAGGCAATCAATGTTAAAGAAATTGCAAGTATTGCCGATGTGCTTTCTGTCTCTGTTGATGAGCTACTGCGTCCGTCGAGTCAGCAAATCCTGTCAACCGCTGAGGTGCAGTTTATGGGACGCCCCGGAGAAGCGCAGGAATTTGCATTTGTCGAGAAAATCATCCGCGAATACATGAAACTGGAGGATCGCCTGTATGAGTCACCCTGACGGCGGAAGTCTCAAGAAGAAAGACATCGATAAGATCCATGAGGCCATAGCGCGTCTGCGAAAAGACAAAAACATCGTCAACAGGGATATCAAGGACGATGTTTTTATTTTGCTCGAAAACGAGTGCAAAGTGCTCTATTATCCGATCCATGATTCAAAATTGTGGGCGTTTTATCAGAAGGATAAATACGAAGATGGAAGCCCGAGGAAATTTGTGTTTATCAACACGAGCCTTCCGTATGAGAAGCAGATTTTCGCTGCTGCACACGAACTGGCCCATATCTGGAATGTTGCATCAGATACACCGGAGAAGCTTGTTTCTTCTTCCGATGATGACTCCCCCATTCGAATGGAAGAAGCCGTTGCGGATGACTCAAGCAAAGACGAACTCATTGCCAATCGTTTTGCGGCGGAATTCCTGATGAACGCGGAAACCATTAAGGGAATGTACAAGAAATGGATTCAGAATAATGATCCGCTGTCGAGTGATGATAAGCGGATGGACTTCATTCTCTCCCTAATGGACTATTACATCGCTCCCTACAAGATGACGGTCTTGCGCCTGGAAGAACTTGGAATTATCTCCTCCACTGATGCGGAAAAGCTTCTGGCAGTACCGCGAGACGGCGAAAACAGCATCAATCATCTTCAGAAGAGAATGGGTCGGTGTGCAAGAAATAATGAAATTACAAAGACGAAGAAGTTTGCTAACTTCATTGATCTGGCGATTCAGGATTACCGAAAAGAGCGGATCACTTTTTCCAAAATGAAACAACTGATGTCGATCTTTGGCATGACACCGGAAGAGATGGGGATATCGGAAGAAAAGGATCCCCAATACTTCTCTTCGGAAGAATTAGAGGCACTGGCGGAGGATAAATGAGGCAACTGGGCAAAGTGATGGTTGATGCGGACGTCTGCATCAACCTTGCCAGATATCAGAAAATCAACGCATTAAGGCTCGTCTTGAGAAACATAGCGCAAGAAGTGTACATGCACGAATACATTATTCATACCGAACTGCTGTCTTCCGGGTGTGCTTCAGAGATTAGCAGGATGGTTGAAGAGAAAATCATCAGACCCCTTTCTCCGGATAAGGATTTGTCTGACGCCGATCTTCAAAATTACCATGCAACATGTTTGCTTCTGGCTGATGCGATGGGCCTCATTCTTTCCGAAGGGAGATGTAAGCATAAAGGAGAAGTCGTATCCGTTGCGATGGCAAAGACATTGGGTATACATATTTTCATGTCCAACGAACGGGCTCTTCAGCGCGAAATCGACGAATGCATCAACATCGGAATAGACGATATTCGTGTATACCGGATGTGTGACATCATATTATGGATCAAAGAGAATCCGGAATGTGGCTTGTCCCGAAAGGACGCGAAAATCATTTGGATTGGATCATTCGATAAAATCAAAATGGAACATTACAAGAATGAGTTTGACCAGGTGCTTTGGCCGTTGTGAAACTGTGTTGCGATGTATTGATACCTCTCCGCTGGATCAATGCAGAGGCCTTATTAAAATAAAGCGCGCAAAATTTTAATAAGAGTGCGCTTCCGATGCCATATTAAGAATTTCTTTAATAAGAAAAGAGGCGCTACAAGCAACTATTTCTTTACATGATCTCCGTGCCGCTGCTTTTCGATGCGGTAAATATTTCGTCACGGGGTCGGCCCGGCCTCGCCTTACTCCCGGCACCCCTCCAGTATCTCGAGTCCTTTTTCGACGCTGTCGCCGAGGATCTCCTGGGTTTTTTTGAAGTCGGGGTAGAGCTCGTGCAGGCGGTCGTGGACGTGGAGGAAGACTTGTTTGCCGTGTTTGGTGATAAAGAGGGCCTGGGCTTTGGCGGCGTTGGCGCCGTCGTTTTCGGGCGTGTAGAAGCCGATTGTGCAGGTCGGAAGGTCGGGGCATTCGTAGCAGCCGTCGAGGGACTTTTCCTGACAGCATTTAACGTTCGGGCAGACGCCGCCCTCGCTGATCGTGGCGAAGGAACAGCAGTTATGGTCGGACCGGCAGGAGCCGCACCATTGCCCGAGGAAGCAGTGGTTGCACGAAAATCCGCAGTACGCGAT
>CAYGIB010000298.1:0-2604 GCA_964349735.1 uncultured Oscillospiraceae bacterium
TCATACTACTCATCGGCTTCTATATGTTCTATCTTGGATTCTAGAGATTTGAAAGGAGAAATGATTATGGGACTGTTTGGAAAGAAAAAGAATGAGGAAAAAGCCCCCGCTTGCTGCTGTGGAGGAAATTGCGATGCGAAGAGCATGGCAAAAGCCGAAACCGCGAAGGTAGAAGGCGCAAACGTCAAGGTCCTCGGCAGCGGATGCGCCAAGTGCAATGCACTGGAGGCCGCAACGAAGGCAGCCCTGGAACAACTCGGGATGGACACAACCATCGATCATGTGACCGACTTCACTCAGATCGCTGCTTATGGCGTAATGACCACCCCGGCCCTTGTTATCGACGGCAAAGTCGTTTCCTACGGCAAGGTCCTGAAAACCGAAGAGGTTGTGAAGATTCTGGAGAAGGTTCGATAACGTACGGTCAGGGGTGCTCTGTATTTATGAAATCAGTTCCGGCGAAAAGGAGCTTGCTATGGAGATTTTCGATTTGATGGATTTGAACGCAGAGGGCTATGAAAATCGAAAGGTTAATGTGTTCTTCCAGAATGAACGATTCAAAACACGAGTGATCGTGTTGGAGGCGGGTGGAAAGATTCCGGAATGTCGGATGGACTCGTTTGTAATGTTTTATGTGATCAAGGGCGAGGTACTCATGAAAAAGAACTCCGAATCCTCCGTTTTGAAAGAAAACCAGGTGTTCATCACGGAACCCGCACTTGTGTCTATGGAATCGACCAACGGGGCAAGACTGATGGGTGTTCAGATTATAAGCGGAGACTAAGAGGGTCTTTTGATGTTTACATATATCCTCTACGGCCTGGCGGGAATCGCCCTTGTAATATCTTTTATAAAAGACCGACAAAAGACCAAAAAGGCCTTAAAAAAGGCATGGAAAGCATTTGAAAACATCTTACCGCAGTTCTTGTCCATTATTATCATTATTGGTCTTGCTCTGGCGATATTAAGTCCGGAGACCATAACCGATATTCTCGGAACGCGTTCCGGAATTTGGGGTGTGCTCGGAGCTGCCATTATCGGTTCGATTACGCTGATACCCGGGTTTGTCGCCTTCCCCTTAGCCGCCGCACTTCTTAAAAATGGTGCGGGATATATGCAGATCGCAGCCTTTGTTTCCACCCTGATGATGGTCGGAATTATAACGTTGCCGCTTGAGATGAAAACGTTCGGAAAACGAGCCACAATCATCCGAAATGTTTCGGCGTTCGCATTTTCCCTGATCGTCGCGATCGTGATCGGAGTGGTGCTGTGATGAAAAATTTCTTCAAGCGCTACCGCATATTGCTTATTCTCATTCTTATTAACATCGGTATCGGTATTGCATTACCTGAAATCGGGCTGAAATCTCTTACTCTCACAAAACAGAACTTATTGGAAATGATACTGATCATTCCTCCGATTTTTGTCCTGCTCGGGTTATTGGACGTCTGGGTGGACCGGGCGACCATGATGAAATACACCGGCAAAGATTCCGGATTGAAAGGGATTCTGATCGCATTTCTACTGGGTTCTGCCGCCGCAGGCCCTCTGTATGCCGCGTTTCCCATCGCCGGTGTCATGATGAAAAAGGGCAGTCGATTATTGAACGTGTTTGTATTTATCGGTGCATGGTCCACAACAAAGATACCGATGCTGACCTTTGAAGCAGCAAGCCTGGGACTTGCGTTTACGATCACCCGGCTGGCGCTGAGCATCATCGGCATTCTGATCATTGCATTTGTTACAGAAAAGGCCTTGAATCCGGAACAGCAACAACAGATATATGAAAAGAATCAAGAATGAGGAGACGGGACTATGGAGAAGAGTAAAAGCTCGGGTATCGGATTTTTCGAAAAATACCTAACCCTCTGGGTTGCCCTTTGCATGGTCGTGGGCGTGTTAATCGGCAGATTTTTGCCCGCGATTCCGGATTTTCTCGGTCGTTTTGAATATGCCAACGTATCGATCCCCATTGCCATACTCATTTGGCTCATGATTTATCCGATGATGCTTAAAGTTGATTTTCAGAGCATCAAGAACGTCGGGAAAAATCCCAAAGGATTGTATGTTACATGGGTGACTAACTGGCTCATCAAACCCTTCACCATGTTTGGTATTGCCTGGCTGTTTTTCTTCGTGGTTTTCAAGACCTTGATTCCCGCAGAGCTTGCCAAGGATTATTTGGCCGGTGCCATCCTTCTGGGAGCGGCCCCGTGTACGGCGATGGTATTTGTATGGAGCCATCTGACAAAGGGAAATGCCGCCTATACCGTTGTACAGGTTGCGACCAATGATCTCATTATCCTCATCGCGTTTACTCCGATCGTCGCATTACTCCTTGGAATCGGAGGCGTGTCGATCCCATGGGATACACTCATCCTGTCGGTCATCTTGTTCGTTGTCATTCCGCTTGCAGGCGGAGTCATCACACGGAATATTTTGGTTAGAAAGCGCGGGCTCGAATATTTTGAAAAGAGCTTTATTCCCAAGTTCGGCAATATCACCATTATTGGCTTACTGCTGACACTAATTATCATTTTCTCGTTTCAAGGGCATGTCATCCTTGAAAACCCGTTGCACATCGTTTTGATTGCGGTACCCTTA
>CAYGIB010000299.1:0-2196 GCA_964349735.1 uncultured Oscillospiraceae bacterium
CCGCTACTTCGGTCAATATGATTATAGCATGCGTAACGTTCTGTTGCCCACAATCCTTTGTACATATTACACATATCGCGATCATCTATTTTGTGCGATATGCACAATTCTTATTCGGCTCGATATTTCGGTATCGAGATACGGTAAACGAATAACCTTTAACCGAGCGTATCGGATCCGTTCGATCGAATTCGATCCAATTATCGGATGTTTCCAGGTTTTCGAAAAATGAATCGGCTTCGAAATCTGCATCAATTCGAGTTACGATTGCTTCATCGCAATATGGCAATAGCAGTTGATACACCTCTGCTCCGCCTATAACGAATATCACATCCTCCATATGGCGGTGCAGGTACTCCTTCATATCAGAAAGCGAGTGTATAACCAATGCTCCGTCAATTGTAAGGTCATAATTTCTGCTTAGAACGATATTTCTTCTTCCCGGAAGAATTCGCCGTCCCGGGAATGTTTCAAGGGTCTTCCTTCCGTATACGACCGTATTTCCATGCGTATATCTGCGAAACACATCCTTCTGATCTTCCGGAAGAGATATAAGAAGGCGGCCTTTATTGCCGATTCCCCAGTTATTATCCACAGCGACGATGGCAATCACGTGTGCCTCCTTACATGTCATACCGCGACGGGAATACCCGTGATTTTGGGTCCGTGCTGATAACCCTCGAGATGAACGTTCTCGGTCGAGTATGAATAGAAGTCGGAAACCTCTTCATCGATGATAAGCTTTGGTGCCGGAAAATGCGGTCTCGCTATAAGCTCCTCGACAATCGGGATGTGACGATCATAGATATGGGCATCCGCGATAACATGAACAAATTCACCCGGTTCAAAACCGGTACAATCAGCCATCAGGCAGACCAACGTCGCGTATTGACATACATTCCAGCCGTTTGCAACCAGCATGTCTTGAGATCGCTGATTCAGAATTGCATTGAGTCTGTTGCCGGTAACATTGAAGGTAACCGAATAAGCACAAGGATAAAGACTCATCTCATGCAGATCGGAATGAACGAAAATATTCGTCAGAATCCTTCGGCTATAAGGATTGTTCTTGAGGTCATAAATCACCCGATCAACTTGATCAAACATCCCCTCTTTGTATACATGCTTGACGCCGAGCTGAAAACCGTACGCCTTTCCGATTGAACCGGTCTCATTCGCCCATGCATCCCAGATGTGACTCTTAAGTTCATTGACGTTATTGGATTTTTTTTGCCAAATCCAGAGGAGTTCGTCAAGAGCGGCAGGAAAATTAATAAAGCGTTGGGTTAGAATCGGAAATTCTTCGGATAAATCGTAACGGTTGACGATACAAAAACTCTTCATAGTGTATGCAGATTCGCCGTCCGGCCATCGAGGCCGAACCTTCTCGTTCTCGGTAGAAAACCCTGCGCTTAGGATTTGCTGACAATTCGAAATGAAAATCTCATCCGCCTTGCTCATGATCGCCTCCGAAATATACCATTAATCATATTCTATTCTAGCACACCGGATATCTATCTCCACTTGGTGTTCTGCACGGATTTCTTCCATTTCTTGCGACGCAGCATTTTTTGGATAAACGATTTTGTTCCGTTGTACATGGTTGGCCCCAAAAACAAGAAGACATTTAGAAGAGAGATGATTATTGCTACCTTTATCGGCCATGACGATATGAACAGAAAGACAAGATAGACAACAGCATCCGCAATCGCGAGATATTTAATCTTAATCGGAATAAAAAAGAATAGACGAAGCTCAAAATCGGGATTGATGATTGCAAAAGCAAGGAATATCGACAGATTTAAGAAAATATTGGTCGTGGTTCCCGCAATCCATCCGCCGATAATTGTAAAAAGAACTCCGCTGAAATAGAAAATATTTAACTTAAGAACACCCCAATATGATTCCAGAAACGTGCCCATCATCCATAGAAGATAAAGGGCAAAGATAACAAAGATAAGGTGAACCGGAGGCGGATAAATAATGAAGGCGACAATCCTCCAGACTTCTCCCGCCAAGATTGAATCCCGGTCAAAAATGAAATAATTAAGAAATTCCGGTTTATTTATTATACTAAAGAATAGGTTGACAACAATCAGCGTCGACATTGCAAAAACGATGCCTTTAGCAAGATTGGGTATTCCCCGATTTGAATGCTTATAAAGAAAACGGTTGTATCGGCTCTTAAGATTACCC
>CAYGIB010000299.1:2206-2604 GCA_964349735.1 uncultured Oscillospiraceae bacterium
CCATCATGTGCCCTCATCAATAGTATGCAAAAACCCCATGAACCATGATATCTCCATCACGGTCATGGGGCTGCTGGTCGGAGTGAGAAGACTTGAACTTCCGGCCTCTTGGTCCCGAACCAAGCGCTCTACCACCTGAGCCACACCCCGGAACGACGTTTCCAATCGTTGACCAATAGAATTTTACTCGTTAACGAACGAACTGTCAACGCGAGTTTTATACCGATTGACGATAGATCGTCTTGTTCCGGATTTCTTCGAGAAGTTTCTCGCTGAGCGCTTCGATCTGCATGCTTCCAAGGTCTCCCTCATTGCGCGAACGGACCGAAAGAGTGCCATCCTCAACCTCTTTGTCTCCGATAACCAACATGTACGGAGTTTTCTCGATCTGTGCCTGG
>CAYGIB010000300.1:0-2597 GCA_964349735.1 uncultured Oscillospiraceae bacterium
TAGCTGAGCAAGTTTTCGAAGGAGACTTGCGAATTCGGGTTGGCGAACAAGAGAGGGGCCGTAGACCCGAGTCGGAGAGCAAATCTCTGATTTGAGGTTCGCGGTTGGTATTATCTCATGTTTCCATACCCTGCTGCACCCTTCCCGAATTGGATTGACACTAACACCGCGTAACTCCTATTAATAGTAATCGACATCTACATAGATACATGAGTGAGTGGAGGACGAGAAATGGACAGTAATAAACTCCTTATTAGAGAACTTATTAAACTCTCTAAAGAAACTGAATGGGTAGAATTCAAACAAAATGTGAAAAATCCGGAAGAAATTGGGGAATATATAAGCGCATTAAGTAACGCAGCTACCTATAACGATAAAAATCAGGCTTATCTTGTATGGGGTGTCGAGGATTCCTCTCACCAAATAGTCGGAACGTCGTTCAACCCATATACAGAGAAAATAGGGAATGAAGAACTGGAAAATTGGCTGCACCATCTTCTCAGCCGAAATGCAAACTTCTCTTTTTGTGATTTTGAGATTGAAGGAAAGAGGATTGTTCTTTTCACCATCCAAAAGGCAGTCTATGCCCCGGTGACGTTCAAAAATCTCGCATATATTCGAATAGGAAGTTACAAGAAGCGTTTACAAGATTATACTGCGGTAGAAGTACAACTATGGAATAAGCTCACTCATTCCAAATATGAACAGATTCATGCAAAACAGGATTTGGATAAAAGTACTGTTCTGAAATTATTGGATTATGTTGCTTATTTTGATATGATAAATATTCCTCTCTCAACCGAGGTGGAGCAGGTACTTCGCTATCTCATCGAAGATTTATTGGTTGTAAAGCAGGATAATGGACTGTTTGCCATAACAAATGTCGGTGCTCTAATGTATTCGAAAAAACTTTCAGATTTTCCAACGTTAGCTCGGAAAATGGTGAGAATTATTCAATACAATGGGAATTCGCGTGTCTCTACGAAAAATGATCTACTGCTGGATAAGGGGTATGCATGCGGATTTGAAGAAATGATGAGGTACATCGACGGCATTCTTCCAAAGACGGAAACGCTAACAGACGGCGTGCGTTCCAGTGTTCCCTCTTATCCATCTGTCTCGGTTCGTGAACTTGTAGCAAATGCCCTTATTCATCAGGATCTTGTGCCAACTGGTGTTGGGCCAACGATAGAAATATTCGATAAGCGTTTGGAGATAACGAATCCGGGAACTCCGCTTGTGGATATTGCACGTATCATCGACAATCCGCCTAAATCACGGAATGAGATAATGGCAGCGTTGATGAGGAGAGTTGGTATTTGTGAAGAACAGGGCAGCGGCTGGGATAAGGTAGTTTATTATTGTGAACATGCTTTTTTACCTGCACCGAAAATAGAGATTTTCCAAAGCTCAACAAAAGTAACTCTCTTTGTCATGATTCCATTCTCTAAGATGACACGCGAGGATAGGATACGATCCTGCTATCTGCATGCATGTCTTAAACAGGTGAATGGCGAACAGATGAATAATACATCTCTCAGAACGCGTTTTGGGCTGCCTGCAAATGCTAATTCCACGATATCCAGACTGATTAATGAAACGGTCAAGGAGGGATGTATTAAACCGGTTGATCCGGAGACAGCGCCACGATATATGAAATATCTTCCCTTTTGGGCATGAAGAAGGGAGAGGTTAACTTGCACCTCTTTTTTTCCCTGACGGCAGGACTCTAAATTATCCGGGTAAATTTGTGTGGATTCATAATTGAAGTCCAATCCACCCTCAGAATCTAACTTGATGGTAACTTTCATTTGTCATATTGTTTGCGTATTTACGGCTGCACTGTCTTGCAGGTCAACGTAGATATATTGGAGGGGTAGAATGGGGTCGGGAATCCTGAGATTTAAGTTGCATCTGCCGTTTCACTCCCAAGATCATAGTGAATAAATTTCGCCAATTCGACTCTCGATTCAAAAATAAGGCGATTTTTCACCAGAGATTTTAACTTGACGCAGGACTTACGAGGTGTGCTCTCAAGCAAAATACTGACATGTCCGCACGTAGTATTTTGACTTCGTTTACGGCTCGGTGTGGACACAAGAGAAAAAAACAACCGCGTAATTCCCCCATAAAAAAGAGTGATCCTCTGATATTCCCAAAAAGAGATTTGGGGATTTCGATCCTGCATTGGATCGAGGATGTCGGGATCGTTTTCATCCACTCGCAAACATTCTGTTTGCTCGCAAATCAAAGATTTGGTCGCAAGTTCTCACTTCGTTCGAACTTGCTCAGCTAAGGGCGAACCTTGCGGTTCACCCCGCCTCAGCTAAGGCTGCCCCTTCGGGGCAGCCAGCAGACGAAATTTTCTTCATTTTTCCACTCGCAAATAGGTGTTTCGATTCAATTTTGCCCTCTCGGGAGCCATTTTTGATGGATTTTCTATGATGATTTTCGGTGGGCTAAAGGGAAAATCGGCAGGATTCACCGTATTTTGGTTTTTGTGTGTTCATCACATATAAATTAATAGGGAGGCGCCTGGAAAAAACGATACCCCGGGAAAAACTACCTACCTACTGACGTAGTAATTTATATAGTAG
>CAYGIB010000301.1:0-2597 GCA_964349735.1 uncultured Oscillospiraceae bacterium
GTCGGCGACCGGGTAAACGTTTACGTCAAGGATTTTGATCCGGAGAAGAGGAGAATCTCGCTCGGGTATAAGAAGCCCGAGGACGATCCGTATCATAATGTCGAGGAGCGCTTCCCCATCGGTTCCATCGTGAACGGTAAGGTCGTTAGAATGTTCCAGTTCGGTGCGTTTATCGAATTGGAGCCCGGACTGGATGCGCTTTGCCACGTTTCTCAGATATCGAACATCCGGCTTAGTAAGCCCGATGACGTTCTTTCCGAGGGTATGGATGTGGTTGCGCGGGTTCTTGACGTCAATAACGACACGAGAAGAATCAGTGTAAGCATCAAGGAAGTCGAGCCGATCGATCCCGATAACATCGAGGAATTTGTTTTGGCAGAGGCCGAGAAAGCCAAGGAGAAGTTAGCTGCTGAAGCATTGAAGGCTCAGGATCATGCAGCAGCAGAAGCAGTGAAAGCCCAAGAGAAGGCAGAAGCAGAAGCAGTGAAAGCTCAAGAGAAGGCAGAAGCAGAAGCAGTGAAAGCCCAAGATGAGACCGATGCAGAAGCCCCGGAGGCTCAGGAGACGGTGGTTGCAGAATCAGTAAACGCCGAAGAAGAAGAAGAAGCTGCAGAAAAAGCGGAAGCCCAAGAGACGGTGGTTGCAGAATCAGTAAACGCCGAAGAGGAAGAAGCTGCAGAAAAAGCGGAAGCCCAAGAGACGGTGGTTGCAGAATCAATAAACACCGAAGAGGAAGAAGCTCCTAAGATCGACGTTTCGGTTGAGCCGAAGGACGATGTGGAAGCAACCGTTCCGGTCGAGGAAATCCCTGCTGAGGAGACTTCGGTCGAGTCCGAACCATAAGGGAGTCCGGCGAATCAAGAATCAAACAGACCTTGCGGACGAATGCCGGAAGGTCTGTTTTTCTTATGACGGACGAGTAACGGAACTTTTTCTCGCGAAAACCAGGCAATACGGGACGTGACAATGATATGTAAGCGTTTTACAAAAATAATTGAATTTTGTTGTCCAAATACGTAAAACATACTGTAGAAGGTTGGCATATATTACTTTTTGAAGGCAGAACTTTATCATTTGCGTAAAACGGAGTATAATACAAAAAAGATTATAGACGGTTACGCTTTATTCATGATGTTTATTTGGCGTAATTGTTACGGAGGTTTCGTGAAATCTTCAAGGTATTCGGGCGGTAAAGAATCCGCAAGAAAGCAATTACATATCGGGCGTTTGGTGGCTCGTGTAGCATCCATATTGATCGGTGCTATGATTATGTCCGCTATTCTGCCGTTTTTCAGCGCCGGTAAAGCGGTCGATATTGTTTTGCAGATTCCCGCCGGTCAGGAGCCCTTTGCGACCGATTACCTGTCCATTGATTCCGAGGATTATCAAGGAGCCCGCTATTTTGAGCCCGAGGTCGTACCGGAGGATGTCATTGCCGAGTTGGAAAACCAGCCCGAGGATGCAAACGAATTCGACGGAGTCGATGTTTTACTTCAAAAGAACACCTTTGAAATAACGGAGCAATTCGATGAACAAGGTATTCCGGAGGAGCTGTTGGCGTTATCCGAATTTCAATTGGACAATACAATGGTTTACATATGCGTAAGCGAGGCAAATGTTCGCATGGCACCGTCGGGTTCGGCGGAGATTATCGGAAACGTTAAGTATTCGAATCGAGTACAAAGAGTAGGAATCGGTTCCGCTTGGACAAGGATTCAGTTTGACGATGTCAGCGAGGGATATATTCTTTCTACGTCGGTAACCACATCCTTCATTGCGACGCCTACCCCGACCCCTACTCCTACACCATCGCCCACGCCGAAGCCCAAGATTACCGAGAGGGCTGCATCGGGTACTTATTATGCAAAAGGGGACCTCAATGTACGTTCGGGTCCCGGAACCTCTTACTCACTGGTCAAGTCACTTTCTGCAGGAGAGCCGGTTGAAGTGGTGGCCAAGACGAGCAACGGCTGGTATAAGACAATCAAGGGCACTTATGTTCTGGCCAGTTTAGTGACCTCGACCAAGCCGGGTTCGGGCAGTACAACGCCCGGTACTACTCCGGTTGTAAATCCGGTTGACCCTTCCACCACAGATTTGGCGACATACGCAAAGTCCCTGATTGGGGTGCCTTACGTATACACGGGCATGTCAACCAGCGGATTCGACTGCTCCGGATATGTGTCCTATGTTTACGCCAACTACTATAATTTCTATCTTCCGCACCAATCCGCCCAGATCTCAGCCAGAGGAACCGCGGTTGCCGAGGCTGATATTAAGGTCGGAGATGTGGTGTGCTACGACTACAGCGGAAACGGAGTCGTTGACCACGTCTCGCTATATATCGGCGGAGGAATGATTGTCCATGCCTCCAGCCGGCTGGGCAAAGTGGTGCTTGCGTACTTTTCGATGAACAGCGTCACGACCATTCGTCGATTCATCTGATGTTTTATTTGTTATTATTTGCGCCCGGTTAGGAATGTTGAATTCCGAGCCGGACGTTTTGCGTGTTGATATTTATGCTTCGAGGGATTCGCACAGGCTCTTAACAGCATCCTCGTATAGCGATACGGAAATCAGCATGACTCTTTCCGAAC
>CAYGIB010000302.1:0-2214 GCA_964349735.1 uncultured Oscillospiraceae bacterium
AAGTATACGGGGAAAAAGAGCACGAAAATCAGCGCCAAAAAAATGTAAAACAAAAAAACGCTGACGATTACATCTCTTTTCATGGAACCCTCCGCCTCTCACGTATGCTCTCCCGGTCGAAAATCTAAGCTGTCACGCATGATTGGCAAACCTTAGTATAAGATAATAAGATTGTCGGTGAAATCGGCTCAGCCGTCAATAGACATACCCTCGGGTCCGCTTCTCTCCGTGACCGTGACCGGGAATAGCGCATCTACGCTTTCGTGACAGGTGAACATGATAATCTGCCGCATCCCGGAGAGCTCCCTCAGCAGCGAAACCGCGAGCTTTGCGCGCTCGTCGTCGTATTGAACCAGGGCGTCATCCAGAAGAATCGGCATCTTGTCCTCCGAAGTGTCAATCCAGTCCGCAATGGCCAGCCGAAGAGCCAGATAGACCTGGTCCACGGTTCCCGCACTGAAGTAATCCGATTCATAGAACATACCGTCCGACCGGTCCGAAATCTCCACCCGAAAACCGCGGTCGAACCGCAGTGCCGAATACCGTTTCCCGGTCAGCACGGAAAGATAGCGGCCGGCAATCTCGTTGACCTTCGGCGCGAAGAGACTCTCCATCTCTCGGGCCGCATCGGTCATCGTTCCGGATGCCAGATCCAGCGCCCGGTAATAATCCTGAGCCCGAGTGATTCGATCCTCGATCGATATGATTTTCTCTTCGATTTCCGACAGATCCGGACATCCGGACGCCAGACTTTCCGCATTCCCGAGAAGCTTGAACGCCTCCTCACGCAGTCGGCTGATGTCCGATCGTATCCGCTCTTCATCGAATCGCAGACGCTCCAGATCCTCTGTCGCCTTCTTCAGGGACTCCGTTTCCGCTCTTATTTGCCTCAAAAGCTGATCGAGGTGCGCGTCGATTTCCTCTGCCTCGGTGCTCGGATCCTTTAATTCGCCGTCTCGAGCGCTTTCTGTCTCCTCTGCCTGCCGCCGTTCTTCGGCGAGAATTTCGATCTTTTCTTCTTCCCGTACCGCTTCGATTTCCTCGCTGCTCTTTCTTATTCTGTCTTCGATTTCCGTGATTCTCTCACGGACAAAGCTGATTTCCGCCTCCTTCGCCCGCTTGTCGGAGCAAAAGCGATCCGAAAAGCGATCGACCTTTGTGCATGCATCCCGCTCCAATAGCGCCGCCTCCTGCTTTTCCCTGCGAATGCTGATCAGTTCGGACTCGTACGCCGCCCTTCTTTTTGCGATATCTGCATTCTCAGCCCTCCTTCGAAGGAACAGAATCACCGTGTAGGCAAGCGGCAATGCGGCGGGTAATAAGGCAATCGAAAAGAGCCCCATCGCCGGCTCGTGTAAAGCCGCCGCGCCGATCCACCCGATGGCGGTGACAAGAAACAATGCAAAAGCGATTATAGCCGGAATAAGAATCCTCTTGCGGAAGCGTGCGGCATCCGCCCCAATCGCTTGCCCTGAGAATTCTGCGCCGGCTTCCTCCAGGCGCTGTGTATCTTCTTCCAGTCGAAGACTCTCCTCCGATGCCGTCTTGTGCGCATCCAGAATCTCCTGATAATGCTCCTCATAACCGGCCGTCCGTGCATCCAAATCACGAACAGCCAGCTCTCCTTCCTCCTTCCTCCGGGCGAGCTTCTGGGTGAGCTCTGCGATTTCCGACTCAAGGTTCCGAAGCTTCGCGGTTCTCCGCCCGCGGCGGTCCTTCTCTGTACGATTGTCTTCGAGCTGCTTTTGAATCATTTCTTTGAGTGCTCTGGCGCGCTCTTCCTTGCGAATCTGATCGGATTTCAGCTCCGACAGCTTTCCCGCTATAAGGTCGGCGGCAATCATTTGATTCTTCCTTCGTTCCGAAAGCGGGAACCATTCTGTCTTTTCTTTCTCCTCCGCCTCCCGGATTTTATCATCCGACTGTCCGGCTATTTCCCCGACCCGACGCAGTATCTCCTCCGCATCGCGTTGATGCGCTTCTAAGTCTTCCTTCTCTTTTTCCATGAGTTGAATTCGGCCGCCGCTTCCGCGCAGCGCCTTCAGGTCAGTCGCCGCAGTCTTCAGGTTCCTGTCTGCGGTTTCAAATGAAAAATGCTCGCTTCCGGCCGCCGCGAGATTCGCGAGGCGGTCGGCTACCGACTTCGTCTCGCGGCCGGACATACTCATGCTCGACGCGAGTTGTCCGACAAAAAAGGTGTTCACGAACTCCGCC
>CAYGIB010000302.1:2224-2593 GCA_964349735.1 uncultured Oscillospiraceae bacterium
CTCGCCGATTTCTAAGTCTCCGATATCCTCCGCTGCTCCGGTTCGCTCATCCCGAAGAATTACGCGGTCGTCCGCCCTGCTTCCCGAAAAGTGCCGCTCGATCCGATACGTCCGTCCCCGGTGCGTAAAAGTGAGCGTACCGCCGTAACCTCCGGAATTCCACGGCGCATATTTATTGCGGCCATACTCCCGAACTCCCTTGGTCGTACGTTTGGGAAACCCGTAGAACATGGCCCGGATAAAGGAAAGAATCGTGCTTTTGCCGAATTCGTTTTCCTTCCGAATGCAATTCATCCCGTCGTTGAATTCGGCCGAGAAATCTCTTAATTTACCGAAAGACTCGATGCGAAGGCTAATGATCTTCACGAT
>CAYGIB010000303.1:0-2590 GCA_964349735.1 uncultured Oscillospiraceae bacterium
GCCTTCTCCCGGCTTCCCAGCATCGTCTCAAAAGCTACCTCCAGCTGTTGGAACTCTCCCCTGACCGAGGCAATGTCTTTGACAAATGCACCGGCCGTAAACATCGAGAATGCACCGGCAAGTCCCTGCCCAATTCTGGAGGTAATTGCATCGATCTGCTGTCCCTCTTTCTGCATGTTGGTAGATATAAGGGATATCTGCTTATTGATCTGTTCAATATCTTTCTGAAGCTTCCCTCCGTCTATCCTTATGTCGAAGTATTTTGAACTCATTCCTGCTTGATGTATTTAGCAAACTTCTGCTTTAAAATATGGATTGTTCCCTCTTTTACCTCCGGATCCTTTTTTTTATCGCTACTTGCATAGTGGTAATATGGCATGTCCTTCATTTTCATTTGTAGGTTGATCCAGCTATCTCCCCACATAACCTCCCGGTGACTTAATCCGAAGGTTTTCTGAATCAGGGCGATGGTACCCCAGAATGTTTTGCCTCCTCTGTATTCTCCTTTTTCGTCTCTCTTTTCTTCAGATGATTCATCGCGGGTGTCAAGTTCATAATAAGAAAAAAAAACTGCGGTTCCATTTGTTTCTGCACCAGGAGAAAGTAAGTGTACAGATGGGAAAGGTCTTTGATCCGGTTAAGGAGAAGCCATTTATACCAGCGATATTTCCACATTTTGAATATCTCCTGGTTGATGATTGCCGTGGCGATTATCCCCGCAATGATTTTTATGTTTTTGCCTTTTTGTAGGAATTCCTGAATAGTTGCTTCCTCGATGGGCTCAAGTCTGCTAATCTTCTGAGATATCCTCGCAATTGTACCGCCTCTGACAGGCCTGATTGTAAGAGTTATGGGGCGCCAAAGTACCTTCTCAGTTTGAAAACTCACCCCTTCATCTGCCAGGACTGATGCTGCCTGATATTCTGCTGCGTTTTGTTCTTGCATGTTATTCCTTGTTTTGTTTTTTTAATTTTTAAAAGCAGGGCCGACCGATATGGGCCGGCCCTGCTTTATAGAAAAGGAAATGGGCTTTTATGCCGGGTTCGGGAAGGTGATCTGGTATGGTGAACCACCATCACCTGGATCCTGGGCAATTGCCTTAACTTCAAGTTCGAGTATGCTCTCACGTCCCACGCCTCCGTCGAAACGGGCAAGAACGGCACATTTGTAGACCTCAAAAACAACATCGTCAGTTGTGGTGATCTCCAATGCCAGACTTTTTGTTGTCACAGATATTGGCCCATCATAGGTGTGTGCAGTCGGAGCTGCAGGAGTCGTAGCTGTTCCTCCTTTTACCAATGCCAAGATAGCCGGAGAGATATCATAGCACCTCCATGTAGCACTGAGAGCGCCTACGTCAGTGACGGTAGTCTTTACAGGTGTAGTAACCTCTTCGACCTTAAAGTCCTTTGTCTGGGCTTCGTCTTCTGAGATTGTCATAGATCCTGCTACGGTTTGAGCGAATGCGGTCATCGCTCCACCTGCAGGCATTGTAGCTGTTCCGGTGGGAGTTCCAAATTTGATGGACTTAATCCCATATGCGAATTTTTCTGCTGCCATAGTTACAAATTATTAAGCGTTTACAATTTTTACCTTTAATCGAATATTTGAGTAGTGTTCCTCTTTATCTTCCTCGTTGAAATACTCCTGCGAATCGAAATCAATAAGAATCCTTTGTGCGGAATTTTCCTGAAGAAGAGTCATTAGCGATGCAGTTACCGTTTCCAGTTTTGAAAGGTTCGGCATACCAGGTTTGAGATTCTTGACATGATAATTAACGTTGACAATGCATTTCTGCATGACACCGGTAGAAATAGGAAGAGCATTGATAACGATGTACTCTGCAGCGGCTATTTCACTAGGTTTGGTCAGCTTGTACACCGGCAATGTTATTGTCGATGTTTTGATAAGGCTGAATACCCTGTTGATAGCTGTATCTGTTGTTTTCATCGTGTCACATTCATTACTATGTCATTCATGTCAAAGTCTACACCTGCACCGAGCTTATTCATCTTATTGCGGAACTTATCCAGAAGTCTCTCCACATTTACGATAGCGATCTCTCCCTGCGAAGTGATTACATTATATCCCTTGCTTTCGAGTTGTGAAGCGTAATACATTCCGGCCACACAAACCAGTTGATATCCCTGCTTGTTGGGTATAGTGCCTAAGACTGCCCTTGCTGCTACCGTACCGGTAGAACTTCCCTGGAGGTTATAACTGATTATTTCACCGTCCTTAAGGACAAAATAACCAACCGAACTTCTCAGGGCCTTTGTTCTATCTTGGTAGTCTCCTTTTGGGAATGCTGATGTAGAGATATTCATTCCATCCCGGGCATCCGTGACGAAGATCTCTCCCACTCTTTGCAGTATTCTGATGATGCCGTTTTCAATCTTCCGGTATCCTCCCTGCAACTCGCGGAGCATTTCCTGATTGGAGAATCTTGGCGTTATACCCATAGCCTGGAATTTAACTGTCCGTTGTATTGCCGCTTCAAAGTTCCCTGGTACTGACTTCCATTTTTCAATGTGATCATTACCGGACTTCCAAAATCAAGCTCCTCTTCTGTTCTTGGCATGTACACTAT
>CAYGIB010000304.1:0-2587 GCA_964349735.1 uncultured Oscillospiraceae bacterium
TGGTCAACCGGGCGTTTATCGAGATTATGGTCAACGGCGACGCCAACGGCAGAGGCTTCCAGTACCCGATTCCGACCTATTCCATCACCCGGGACTTCGACTGGTCGGAAACGGAAAACAACCGTCTCTTATTTGAGATGACTTCGAAGTACGGCACACCTTATTTCTCGAACTTCATCAACAGCGACATGGAGCCCAGCGACGTCAGGAGCATGTGCTGCCGACTTCGACTGGATCTCCGTGAGCTCCGAAAGAAGTCCGGAGGTTTCTTCGGAAGCGGCGAGAGCACGGGATCCATCGGCGTCGTTACCATTAATCTCCCGCGCATTGCATATCTGGCCCGCGATGAGGAGGATTTTTATAAGCGACTCGATAAGATGATGGATGTCGCGGCACGGTCCTTGAAGATCAAAAGAATGACGATTACCAAGTTGTTGAGTGAAGGGCTTTACCCGTACACGAAGCGCTATTTGGGTACCTTTGACAACCACTTTTCGACCATCGGGTTGATTGGTATGAACGAGGTTGGCTTGAACGCCAAGTGGATCGGTAAGGATTTAACCTTCCCGCAGACCCAGGAATTTGCAAAGAAAACCCTGAACCATATGCGCGACCGGCTGTCGGACTATCAGGAGCAGTACGGCGATCTCTATAACCTGGAGGCGACGCCGGCCGAATCGACCGCATATCGCCTGGCAAAACACGACAAGAAGAATTATCCGGACATCGTCACCGCTAATGAAGCGAGCGGAGTGCCGTATTACACCAACAGCTCACACCTGCCGGTCAGTTTTACCGAGGACATTTACGAGGCGCTGGATATTCAGGATCAGCTCCAGACACTTTACACCTCCGGAACCGTTTTCCATGCGTTCCTCGGCGAAAAGATGCCCGATTGGAGAGCGGCGGCGGCCTTGGTGAAGAAGGTGGCGGAGAACTACACATTACCGTACTATACGCTGTCGCCGACGTATTCAATCTGCTCCGACCACGGATATCTGGCCGGTGAACAGTGCGAATGCCCGAAGTGCGGCAAGAAGACCGAGACCTACAGCCGGATTACCGGATATTATCGCCCGGTCCAGAACTGGAATGACGGAAAGGCGCAGGAATTTAAAGACAGAAGGCTTTACGAGATCGAGAATTCCGTCCTGCGCCCGAAGGAGCACAGCGAGGCGCCCGAGGATTCATGCGCGTGCAAGGAACCGGAAGCGCAGCAAGCTGTTGCGAGCTCCGCTGCGAAGACGGCGTCCAAGGCGATGCTGTTTACGACCAAGACATGCCCGAACTGTAGAATGGCCCGACAGATTCTTGAT
The DNA here is from genome assembly GCA_964349735.1 of uncultured Oscillospiraceae bacterium. Classification (GTDB taxonomy): domain Bacteria; phylum Bacillota; class Clostridia; order Saccharofermentanales; family Saccharofermentanaceae; genus JAAYCT01. The sequence continues at coordinate 1,317 of CAYGIB010000304.1, forward strand.
TCGAGTAATGTTCTCTACGACATTATCGATGCCGAGGAGCATGCGGCGATTTGCAGGCAATATAATGTCAGTCAGGCTCCGACACTGGTTATTGTCAATGATGAGCACATCTCTACCATCAGCAGCATTTCGAATATCAAGCAATTCGTAAAGGGATAGATTCATGAAGGATCTGATCGTCATCGGCGGCGGTTGCGCGGGGTTGACCGCCGCTCTTTACGCAGCAAGAGCCGGTAAGAGTGTCCTGCTGTTTGAGTCCGAAAATATCGGCGGACAGATTACGTCAGCACCGGTTGTAGATAATTATCCGGGAGCCCCGCATATCAGCGGCATGCAGTTCGCCGACAACCTTTTCGCGCAGGTAACGGAACTCGGCGTGGAAGTCGAGCTTGAGAAAGTAATCAGTGTGGAACATCATGGTGAATATAAAACCGTAATTACAGGGGATGGCCGGTACGACTGCCAAAGCATCGTTATTGCGACCGGAGCGAAGTACAGAAGGCTGGGACTGCCGGGCGAAGAACGATTGATCGGACATGGTGTGTCTTATTGTGCCGTCTGTGACGGAGCTTTCTATAAGGGACGAACGGCGGCGGTCGTCGGGGGTGGGAACACCGCCTTCTGCGATGCGCTTTTCCTTTCGAATTTATGCCAAAAGGTCTATGTTATTCACCGGCGCAATGATTTTCGAGCGGATCTGGCGGCTGTCGAGCGCTTGCGGTGTGTGCCGAATATCGAGTTCATTACCGAAACGATCGTCGATGCGCTCTTGGGCGAGGCGGAACTGACCGGACTGCGCCTTAAGTCACTTGCTGACGGACGCGAAATTGAATTGTCAGCGGACGTCCTGTTCGTCGCAATCGGACATGTTCCGGACTGCGCGCCCTTTGCCGACTTGGTTGAGACGGACGAAGAGGGTTATATCGTCGCCGGTGAGAATTGCCAGACTCGTGTGCCCGGCGTATTTGCCGCAGGCGACTGCCGGCGTAAAAGCGTTCGCCAACTGACCACGGCGGTCGCTGACGGGGCGAATGCCGCGGTCGGTGCGTGGAGCTGCCCGGTGAATTGACCTAATGCTTACCGGATTCATCCGGTTTTTTCGACCGGCGGAAGTCGGATACTTTTCTTTTTAAGGCAAGATACTTCACACTGGAGTCAAAAATGGCCCGGCGCTGCGGACCGATACCCGTCAGGAGCTTCTCGGAAACCGGTTTCCATTCTCTGGCGGTCTGCGTGGTCTTGGCGGCGAAGTCCTCCGCGCTTTCCGGCGC
>CAYGIB010000305.1:0-2584 GCA_964349735.1 uncultured Oscillospiraceae bacterium
GGTCCGAAGTGATCGTAATAACCGGCGAGCTGCAGTCCGGGGCGCGTGACGTCTGCAACGCTGATGCGAATCTGGTCGAGGTTGCCGGGCGAAAAAATCACCTCAAGACCAAAAGATTCCACAATCTCGGATAAAAATACACTGGCGTACGGCATGGGCTATCCTCCCGTCCAAACTGTTTCCGGTTCTATTGTAATACAAGTCCGTGCTCTGACGCCCGGAAGGCTCACAGACGAACCAGGACCTCATGTGTCTTTCCGTCTGCAAAAAGCGGAATGCTCGTCCCGTCGATTTCCTCGCCGTCGCAGGCGATTATGACGCCCTCCGTCGAACGGCGGAACTCCGCCGGCTTCTTTACGACCACATGGTACGAGGCTTTCCCGGTGTTGACCGTATACTCGCATCCGGTGTCCTCCGGCCGGAGAATCGGATCGATCTGGATCGAGTCGCTTCCGAACGAGAGGCCCAATCCCATGAACAGGCAAAGGAGTAGCCACGTCGAGGTGCCCGACAGCGTCGGTCCGATGTTCTCGCCCGTCTCGGAATTGTTGTACTGTGTGCAGAACCTCGGGTTGCCGCAGGTCTCATAGGGAGACGAGAGTGTCCGGTACGGCAGGATACAGTCAATGACCCAGTATGCCGTCTTGGTCAGGCGCTCCGCGAGCTCAATGCTTCCGACACGACCGGCCGCCTGAAGCATCGCTGCGGCCGCCATCATGTTCGCGTGCTTAAACACCGCGCCGTTCTCGCGGTCGCCCGCAAAGTAAAGAGCGACGTCGATCTTCGGTGCGATTTGCGGGTAATCGACTCCGGTACATAGGCGGAAGCCAAAGGGCGTTCTCAGATTACGATCCAGAGAATCCAGCATGATCGCAATCCGGCTCTCGTCGGCACAGTCCGACAGGACGGACCAGCTGAAGGAATTGAGGAAATACGCGCCCTCGGCGCCCTCTTCAATTTGAAGTCCGTCGCCCCCGGCACCGAGATAATGAAGGCTTGGCCGGTCTTTTCGATTGAAAAGCAGCCGCGCGAAATAGTCGCCCTTCCATGCGTGCGCGACGAGCGCTTGCTTGAGAGCGGAGGCGGAGGCTTTGAGCTCGGACGCATATGCGGTATCGCCGAGCTTCTCAAACATACCGATCGCGGCATCGACCGCGACCTTCAAAAGGAACCCGTTCATCACGGACTCCGCGTATTCCGACTCGAACGGCACGCTTCCGAAAGCCTTGCCGGATGCCTTGATCTGTGCGGCGTAAAGCTCCATTTTCTCGGGGCCGCCGACGCAGTCCGGGTCGACCCGGAGACAGTCGTTCCAGTCGGTGCGGTCATTAAGGGGAAGTCCGTGGCCGCCGACGGAGATTTTGCCGGAATAGGTAATAATCGCGCGAAGCGTCTCCGAAAGGGGTCTTCCGGCTCCCTCTTCACCCGCGACCGGCAGGACCTGACGAAGGAATGCATAGTCGCCGGTGAGCCGCAGGTAACGATCAACGGCTTGAAGCAGCCACAGAGAATCATCCGACCACCAGCCGGGCTCCTTGCCCTTCCAGTAGAAATTATGGTTGGCGTAACCGTCGCGGTACACATTGCCCGCCCATTCGGAAAGAAGGTCTCGGACGAAGTCGGTTCGCCCCATACCGGCAAAATAGTACATCGACGCGAAAATATCCTGTATCTCTCGAAAACCGATCTCGCGGTATCCCTTCTGCGTCCAGTCGAAAGAGCGTGAGACAAAGGTCTGATAGAAGACCTGAAACGGCAGATTCCGGTTGACGTAGGACTCGTAATTCCTGTCACTGCTCCGGATCTGAAGGTAAGAAGCGTATTTCCGGGTAAAGGCTTCGACCTCGCGAAGCGTCTCGGGCAGGGCCTCCGGGCGGCTGTAAAGGGATATTAGCGCAGAGAGCTCTTCTTGAACCGTCTGATCCTCTTTAAAACCCGGGTTGACGACATCGGTCGAAAGGCATACAAATTGATCGGCACGAACCGAGACGCCGGCCGGGACGGTAACCGGCGCGGAAAGCGCGAAGAAGCCCGGGCCTTTTCGGGAATGACGGCATGCGAGGTGCTCTAAGTGCTCCGGGTTCTCGAGCGTGCCGGATCCGACAAATTCGCTAAACTTCGAGCAGAAGCGGTCCGGGAAGACCGTGCGGTCTTTTTCGCGAATCATCAGTGTCGAATATCGGATATTGCCCTTGGTCCACTTCGGATTCGGATTAAAGGAAATCGCGCGGATTTCTCCGCCGTCCCCGTAGAAGACCTCGGACTGCGCGACGACGGTCGTGAAGATGATGTCTTCTCTGAGGGCGTGAATCTCGGATGTACCGAACATGCCGGTGCATACAAGCCGGAGTTTCCGTTCCTTGTCGCCCCGGTTCTCGATCTCGATCATTTGGGCCTCGGCGGCCAGCGGCAGGCCGTCCTTCTGCGGAAGAAGAAATATCGTCCGATGGATTCTAAGGCCGCTCTCAAGTTCGTATTCGATGGTGGTTTTATTCTGTGCATGACGGCACACCGCCGATTTGAGTCCCGGCTGCACGGCGCTGCCCGAATAGAAAATCTGCTTGCCGTTCTCTGAAAGATAGAA
>CAYGIB010000306.1:0-2565 GCA_964349735.1 uncultured Oscillospiraceae bacterium
CCTCTGGGGCTGGGCTCCTATTACCCGATGCTTTATGCCATCATTCTGGCGACCGTGGCGGCCGCAATATTTCGGAAAGGACTGAATTACTATGTTAAAAGAGGATCAAACCGATATCTCCCGTACGGCTTCCGCCGTTAGCCTCCGTCATGTCACGAAGGAGTTCCTTCAGTGGCAACGCGACAATACGGGTAAGGGCATCATCCGGAATTTACTGAAGCCCGAAAAGAAAACGATCACCGCACTGGGGGACGTCTCCTTCGAGATACAAAAGGGTGAGTTCGTCGCGTATGCCGGTCCGAACGGCGCGGGCAAGAGCACGACCATGAAGCTTCTTTCCGGGATGCTGCTTCCGACCGAGGGTGAAATCTCAGTCCTGGGCATGTCTCCGCAGAAGGATCGACGGGCGCTGATGCACCGGATCGGAGTGCTTTTCGGAAACCGGACGGAGCTGTGGTGGGACCACCCGGTCATCCAGAGCTTCGAGTGGAAAAAGGTCGTCTGGAATATTCCGGAGGACGAGTACCGAAAAAACCTGGAGACGATGACGGAACTTCTCGACTTAGGCGGGCTCTTGAAGACTTTTGCGCGCGAGCTCTCCCTCGGTCAGCGGATGCGCGCCGACTTGGCGATGCTTCTTCTGCACTCTCCCGAGCTGATCCTTCTTGACGAACCGACCCTCGGACTCGATGTCGTCGCCAAGCGCCGGATGATCGATTTTCTGAAAAGAATGAACCGCGAAAACGGCGTCACCGTCCTCGTCACCAGCCACGACATGGACGACTTAGAGGAGATGGCCCGGCGAATCCTGATGATCTCCGGAGGAAAAATTGCCTATGACGGTAACTTTGACGGCCTTCGGAAAATCACAGGCAACCTGACGCGGGTGGTCATCACAATGAACGACGAGACAATTCCGGATCTTCGGAACTCGACCCTCCTTTTATCGCAAAACGGCATCCATGAGTTCGAGACCGACTTAAGCGGTTCCTCGGTTAAAAAGCTGATGAAGTACCTCTCGGAGGTTGACGGCATCGCCGATGTCGAGATCAAAAAGGCCCCGATCGAACAAGTGATCTCAAGGCTGTATACGAAGTGGAAGGGGTGAGCGAAGGATGGTCAAGAACACGAGCTTGCAATCAGTTGATTTCAGACAACGACGACCGTCCGATTCCGGTTTCCCGGAAGCGGGTTTTCTGAAGCGACGCGGTGTCATCCCGGTTTGTTTGTAAAAACAGCTGAAAAATAGCTCTGGCTCGGAAACGCGAAAATCGAGGAAATTTCGCAGAGCCGTAACCGGAATAAATAAGCATGTTTTTAGCGGTTTCAATTGTGAGGGATCACGGATTGAGTGTCACTTTATTTGACTTGGCATTCAAAGAGTTTTAATATTACAAGGAAATTGTATACATATGTATGTAGCCGGTGGGAGCACAGAGTTGCTTACAGGAGCAGTTAACGGCTTTCAGGACTTGAGTTGTGATGGCGGAAGCTCCGAAAGATTATGTCTGCTCCTTTTTCGCATTATGTCTACGATATTGGAGGTTCATTCTACATTATGGGTAGGAATATTAAAGTTGGAATCGGTTTTGCGGCAGGACGCAAAAACTTCGAAAAGGTTTTAAAAACCTATGTTTACAGTTGGCAGGAATGTGGATTAACCGAACAAGAAGGAGTCAGTCTGAACCTTTTTGTGGCATACGATCTGAAATACAAGAATACACAGAGAAACGATTTCACGATATCAACCAAGGATGTATTTCACTTGATTGACAACGCATACTTTATTGGCCGCAATACAATTCAATGTGAGATTAGCAATTTGATCAATGATAATATCATTGATGCGAACGAAGCGCGCCTTCTTTTTGGCAAAGGATATGCCGCCAAGCGAAATGCTGCTTTATATTTTGCAATAAAGAACAAAATGGATTATCTGCTTTTTCTGGACGATGACGAATATCCGATTGCCGTTACAAAGACGCATGATGTTGTTGTTTGGGGAGGTCAGCAAGTGTTGCTGACCCACTTGTCGAACATCCGGCAGGCTGATGTTACTCACGGACACCACTGCGGTTATATATCGCCGATCCCTTACATAAAATTCAACGAAATTATGACCGAAACGGATTTTCGTATATTTATTGAAGCCATTTGTAATGATATCGTCAACTGGGATTCAGTTCGTACGATAATGAACAACGGAGGCGTGACGTATGCAGATACAAAAATATTAACCACCAATATCGCCGAAGAGGTGCAGGAAACCAACCATGCAAAATTTATTTCGGGAGGAAATTTGTGCATCAATTTGACAACCCCCGGCAGAACAATCCCCTTTTATAACCCGCCCGGTGCGCGCGGAGAAGATACCTTTTTAAGCACTTGCCTAAGCGATCGAACGGTGTTGCGCGTTCCCTGCTACGCTTTTCATGACGGCTTTTCCACCTATCGTCATTTGATGAATGGGGTTCTCCCGACTCGGTTGAAGTATATTGAAGCGGATTCGGAAAGGGTTATTTTTCGGTTCTACAATGCCTGTATCGGTTGGATACGGTATAAGCC
>CAYGIB010000307.1:0-2494 GCA_964349735.1 uncultured Oscillospiraceae bacterium
GGGTACAAGGGATCGATTGACATCGCTCCGACTAATTTCTATTTTTCACCCGGAAAGTCATCTCTTGCGGATCTTTTCAAAAAAGTGAGTAGTGCCGTGTATATCAAGGAGCTTGCCGGACTTCATGCCGGTGTAAACGATATATCCGGAGATTTTTTTTTTTTTTTTTAAGGATTTCTCGTATCAAATGGATCAATCGGCAGTCCGGTCGACCAGATTACAGTATCCGGCAATTTCTTCAAGCTTCTTCAATCCGTGGTGGCGGTTGCCGATGATTTGTATTTCAACCCCCCGGGAAGCCAGGGAATTGTCGGCTCCCCGTCCTTGCTGATCGCAGAGCTCACGATTTCCGGAGAATAGAAGCAGAAGTGAGTGAGAGATATCGTTGCAATTTCCAGATATGACTCATTGAAGCTTGAATGATTTTTCGGCGGGAGACCCAAGACCTTACAGTATCTTGGTGCGTTTTCGGTTGAGAAGAGCTTTTCTACGCTTAAGAATTTGAATAAAAACCGATAGAGCAATCAGAAGCGCAATGACCAACACCAGAACAACGATCGTTTTACGAATGTTGTCCGCCAAGCTTTCGGACCGGTCGTCCTCGGTTATCAAATCGTCGTGTTCGACGGAATCAAGGGAAAGCGTGACCTGTAATGTACCGACGATCAAACGGGTTCCGTCCGAATAGCGTCGACATATCGGAAGGTTCAGCGTTTGATTATCCATATTCGGATCGGCGACCGTTCCGGAAAGATCGATATCCGTACTGTATCCACCCAAGGCTCGAGAGGCAAGAACCGTGATATACGGCTGCAAATCAGTTGAAGAACCGATGATTTTCAAGCCGTGCGGAGCAACGGCATCACTGATCTGAGTAATGGCGTCTGTACTTATGCCTGTATATTCGGAAATGTCGTTTGATGTCGTCGTATATTGCGAAAAACCGTACTCAAACAAATCAATGAGATTACTGTATCGGATTTCCGATGCGGACGCGCCAAAAATAACTCCGATAAGCGTACGGCCGTCGCTTTCCGCAGCGGCTACAATCGTATGACCGGATAGGTCGGTATACCCGGTTTTACCGGCAATGTATTTATCATACGAATATGTGGTCGTCGATATGAAACGGTTTCCGTTATTCAATGTTCTCTTGTCCGAATACTTGTTGGTCGGCTCGATGACATATGCAACCGTATTCGATACCTCCTCGAAAAGATCGAATTCCAGAGCTTTTTCCATCATAAGGACCATGTCATGAACCGTTGTCGTATGATTAGGATCCGAATAGCCGAAAGGGTTGGTGAAGTGCGTTTGTTTGCACCCCAATTCGGCGGCCCTTTCGTTCATGATGTCCGCAAAACCTTCCAGTGAACCTCCGATCTTAAAGGCCAAAGCCGAGCAAGCATCGTTTGCCGAGATCATAAGCGACGCATAGATCGCATCTTGGACAGAAATCTCCTCACCCTCTACCAGACCCAGTCGAACGTAACCCTCCGGGATATAATCATACATGGCCTTTGTCACCGTTATGGTATCGTCTAAATTCAATCTCTCGAGCGCGATGATGATCGTTAAGATCTTCGTAGTGCTTGCCGGTGAAAGCGGTGTATCACAATTTTTTCCAACAAGAAATGTACCGGACAATGTGTCGTACAGCAGGTATGCCTTTCCGTCAATATCGGGCATTCCTGAAGGGTGATCATCAAGCAATATCGTTTGCGCAAGAGAGGCTTCCGTTTGAAAGGATTGGCTTTCTTTATTCTCGGTGTTCTCTGCAGTAATTGAGCTTTCAGAAGTCTCGAATTCGGCCGCTGCCAGAAGGTTGCCCGATAATATGAAGACGACCGTCAGTGCCGTCAGAATAAGAAACGATGTGATTTTTAAGGGGATATGAACTACGAACGGGCGCCATAAACCGTGCGACACGATAGAGCGATATTGATGCAAATCAGTCAAATTCTTTCCTCCCCGGAATGATTTGTATCCATTTTAACCGATAATTGTTCATTTCCAAAACACCAATTGTTTTGATATGATATTTATATTGATTTTGCGGGGTGAACAAGTGTCGGCGATAATCGTTTCTCAAGAAGATCTGGAGCTTCAGGATCATTACTGCGCATTGCTGAGCTCATTTTTTTCCGAAAAGCGACATTCTGTCGGACGCCGCCCGACCTATCAAATCCGGACGTACGGATGCCAGCTGAATGAATCGGACAGCGAGAAAATGGCCGGTTTTTTCGAGCAAATGGGACTGATTAGAGAAACCGAGAACCAGCCTGACGTTTTGCTGATGAACACCTGTGCGATTCGCGGGAACGCCGAGGACCGGCTTTTCGGAAATCTCGGCTTCTGGAAAACACTTAAGGCCGAGAATCCGGGCATGCTGATCGTTATATGCGGTTGCATGACAAAGCAAAAAGAAGACCTTGACCGGATTCGTAAAAGTTTTTCTTTTGTCGATTTGGTTTTCGGACCGCAGGATATACAC
>CAYGIB010000308.1:0-2481 GCA_964349735.1 uncultured Oscillospiraceae bacterium
GAAACCCGGTGCGTGAAGATATCGAGGAAGCCGGGGCCATCTGCGGAATTGATTTCATTGTAAACGTCGTCCTCAATGAGAAGAAAGAGATCATCCGGTGCTTTTCGGGACATCCGGTTGCGGCACACCGGGCCGGTTGTGCTTTTCTCGATTCGTTCTATAAGATTTGCCTCCCGCAAAGGGCAGACATTGTCATCGTCTCTCCCGGCGGATTTCCCAAGGATATCAATATGTATCAGGCGCAAAAAGCGCTCGACAATGCGCGCCACGCTGTCCGGGATGGCGGAATCATCATCTGGATCGCCTCGTGCTCCGAGGGCCTCGGCGAAAAGCATTTTGAGGACTGGATGACCGGCCACGCGAAGAGCTCGGACATGATTGATCATATTCGGCGCGAGTTCATCCTGGGCGGTCACAAGGCGGCAGCCATCGCCATGGTCCTTGAGAAAGCGAGAATTTTTCTCGTCTCTGAACTGGAGCCGGGCTTTGTCCGTTCCATCTTCCTGGAGCCCTTTGCCAACGCTCAAGCAGCCGTCGACGCCGCATTTGCGGATTTGGGCAATGGCGCGAACGTGATTATGATGCCCTTCGGAGGCTCAACGCTTCCCAAGTGTTCTGACTGAGAGCGGTCCGGAGGGCAATGGATGAAGTGCGCCCCAAATGATAGTAGAAAAGTTCAATATTGAGGTACAGAACATTGATTGACCGTCCTTAATTTATTCAAGAAATCCGGGCATACTCACGGCCTCTTTTTCGCCGGACATTTCCCTTATATAATCAGCCCGAGTTCAATTTTCCACATCAGAATCCGAATGACCGCTTCGTCGATGATGGCTTCGTCGATTTCACCGCTTTCCACAGCGGCAATGACCGCCGGAATCTGCTTTGCGTATGCGGAGGCGATAATCATGTCGTTTCCGGCAAGCACGGCCAGAACCGCCGCCTCCTGATCTCCCGTGTAATCCTTGATTGCGTCCATGGAGAGATCGTCGGTCATAATAACTCCTTGAAATCCGAGCTCCTCGCGCAGAATTCGGTGCACTTCCGGCGACAGTGATGCGGGGAGCTCCGAATTCATACAATAGACAATATTGTGTGACACCATTACCGAGCCTGCTCCGGCAGCGATTCCCGCTTCGAAAGGCAGGAAGTCACTCGCGATAAAATCATCATAGCTCCGGTAATCCATTGCGATTCCGGTGTGTGTATCGACGTTGTTGCCGTATCCCGGGAAGTGTTTGAGCGAGCATCCGATACCGGCATTATTCATCTCCTCGACGACCGCGGTTACATACTCCGCGGTTGACATCGCGTCTTGTCCAAAGCTGCGCATGTAAATATAATCCGCTGCATTCGTGCTGACATCACAGACCGGCGCCAAGTTCACGTTGATGCCAAGAGAAAGAAGCAGATGAGCCTTCTCAGTGGTATCGGATCGAACCGCCTCCAGCCCGCCTTGCTCGAAAAGCTCTTGTGGTGACGGATACCGTTCCGACCGAAACAGCGGGAATCGACTGATTCGAACAACGGGTCCGCCTTCCTCGTCAACACCGATCAGCATCGGTATTCCGGAAGCGGCCTGATGGGATTTGATCGTGGCAGTCAGTGCCTGTGGATCGGATTTTTCAAAATCCGGCGCAAACAGGATGATTCCGCCGAAGTGCCATTTGCGAACCGCCTCCGATACATCTCCGGATACCCATGAGGCGAAGAACATCTGACCGACCTTCTGTTCGAGCGTCATATCCGCAAGAATCTCTCGGGCACGAACTAGTGCCGGATTGGGTGGAATAGAAGTCTCGGTCGATGTCGGAGCAAGCTGCCCTTCGGTCGTCGGCGCGGTGTCCCCGGGCTCCGTCCGGGTCGTCGAAGAGCCGTCCGATGGGCTTGTACCCGATGTCGAGTTCGTTACCGTGCTCGTTTCTGCGTTTTGGCAGGCGGCGGAAAAGACACCGACAAGAATCGACAAAGCACATAAAAACGCCATTCGGCGGATTATTCCAATGCGCATCAGCAAAGCCCCTTATCCAAGAATTGCTCGTCCACCCTATTATAACATGCGGTCACCGGGCGAAAAAATATTCAAGGCTCCCCTCAGGAGGATTGGGGAGCCTTGAATATAAGTATAGCTAAAAGCTCAGGATCAGCTCAGGAACGGTTACTCTATTTCCGTCAACTCGGTCTTACCCTCCGAGAGTCGAATCAGATAAGGGTCGCTGAACACGAGTGAAAGCTCGCTGTTCCATTGAAGCATGGTTTGGCTCTCGTCACAGCCGAACCAGTTGAAGAACCATCGCGCCGGGCTGTCTTCCGGCTCGTCGGCGCGAATCATAATGTAGGCCTGTGTGACATACTCGTAAGACCCGTCACCCAGTGTCTCGGTTTTCGGTTCAACTCCGTTTACCGAGAATAGCATCAGATTCTCACTGCTGAATGACATATCCACATAAGACATGATATTGAAACCGATTGAGTATTTAT
>CAYGIB010000309.1:0-2476 GCA_964349735.1 uncultured Oscillospiraceae bacterium
TGCGAGTGTCTTGTTGTGCGCAATGATCAGAGCGGGGCGCTGCGCCCGCTCGATAATCTGCGCCATAGTGAAGGTGTTGCCCGAGCCGGTGACACCCAAGAGCGTCTGTGCGGGCAGGCCGCGGCTCAATCCGTCGACTAGGCTATCGATTGCAGCCGGCTGGTCGCCCATCGGCTTCATATCGCCCGCGATTCGAAAAGAGACCATTTCTACCGGATTCGCATCCGTTGTCGCGAGATTCGTTTTATCCTCCATATTCATTTCCTCCGAAAAAATTTTATCACAAAGAGAACAATTGTTCAATTCGATTAATGGGGTGGCTAGTTGTCGATGTTCTGTTTATGATTCTATCGATTTATCGGATTTGCCACCGCACGTCAAAATGAAAGAAAAAAAATGAGAAATTGCAAAATTCCGGCGTACAAGAAGACGAATCAGTACTATAATACAATGTAAATGCAATATCAAGGAGGCTTCACTCATGTTTCCGACAATCCAAGTCACCCAGACAGCACACCCCAGGAAACGCCCGGTTCCGGGTGAGACGCTTCCGTTCGGGGCTTTTTTTACCGATCACATGTTCTCAATGGACTATGTCGACGGTCAAGGCTGGATTAACCCGCGCATCGAACCGTTCGGTTCGATAACACTCGAGCCGACCGCGATGGTTCTTCATTACGGTCAGGCGGTTTTCGAGGGATTGAAGGCGTATCGTTGCCCGGACGGCAGCATCAACCTGTTCCGCCCGCTTCTGAATTTCGACCGCTTAAACAAATCCGACGAACGATTGGTTATTCCTTGGATTGATCCTGATTTTTGCGTGTATGCGACTAAGGAGTTGGTCCGGATGGACCATGACTGGATTCCTTCCGGCGACGGCGAGTCTTTATACATCCGGCCGTTTGTGTTTGCAACGGACCCGTACCTCGGAGTTCGACCATCCAAGACCTATCGGTTCATGATTCTCCTTTCTCCCTCCGGTGCCTATTATCCGCAGGGAATCAATCCGATTAAGATATACGTCGAGAATCACTATGTCCGTGCGGTTCGCGGTGGCACCGGCTTTACGAAATGCGCAGGTAATTATGCGGCCAGCCTGATCGCCCAGGACATTGCCCACAAGAAGGGTTATGTACAGGTCCTTTGGCTGGACGGCGTCGACCAGAAATACATCGAGGAAGTCGGTTCGATGAATATCCTTTTTGTGATTGACGGCAAATTAATAACGCCGGAGCTGAACGGGAGCATACTTCCGGGCATCACGCGTAAATCTTGCATTGAGCTGGCTCAATCGCTGGGCATGGCTGTTGAGGAGAGAAGGGTTTCAATCGACGAGATCATCGAAGCCGGAGAGTCGCGCCGTTTAACCGAGGCATTCGGTTCCGGAACTGCGGCTGTCATTTCTCCGGTCGGCGAGCTAAAATACAATGATATCGAAATTTCAATAAATGATAATCAGATCGGCCCGGTCGCGCGCCTCTTCTACGATACGATTACCGGTGTACAGAAGGGCGTGCTCGAGGATCGTCTCGGGTGGATTACTAAGGTTTGATGAAAAAAGGTTATGGACGAGGGGCGTTCCGCTAAGTTCGCTCCTCGTTTATGCACGTTAATATGCCTCATATTCATATTTTCCTTCATTATTTTCTTGATTTGCAAATAATATTAAAATATTATGAATTTGTTTCATACTTTTCGAGGTGTCCGACTTGAACCCTTTTGAATATTATCGCAAGAAAATGAACCTGACTCAGGCGGAGGTCGCCGAGATGCTCGGCCTGGACCAGACGACGGTTTCGCGTTGGGAGCGCGGCCGCAAGCTTCCGCGGGCGGATCGGCTCCCGCGAATCGCCGAGATTTATCGATGCTCGGTCGATGATCTGCTGAAGCCGGCAATCCAGGCTCACGCTTAGCTTTTATTGACTAAATTAGCAGCCGATGATACATTGCATGCAAGACCTATTTTCAAAATCGGAGGCCTATTATGAATGACGCTCCATATATTCGAAGGTTCTTTGCCCTGATTTTCGATCTCATGATCGCTTTTTCGCTTTTCTGCGGTGTGCTCATGATTGTACAGTATCTTGAATTCAACGTTCCGATTCATACATTCATGGCTGCAGATCAAACCATTATGCTGAAGGCCTATGCTTGGTTTGCCGGTTTCTATTTTATGTACGAGCTGTTCTTTTCCTCGCTTCTATCCGCAACTCCCGGTAAAATCCTTGTCAATATCGAAGATGAGTATTACCGCGGGCATACCGCTTTGAATGTCATCCTCCGCAGTCTGATCAAGTCGATTACCGTCCTCTTGGGTCCTTTGCCGATTATAATATCCTTCGTCGTTGCTCTTACAAAACAAACCAAGTCGATTCACGATTTGGCCGCACGCACGAGAGTGACGGATGAAACCAGAAGTCCCAGGCTGATCGGCTTATTTTTCCTCGCCGCCGCCATCGCCATCTTTGTATATTTC
>CAYGIB010000310.1:0-2467 GCA_964349735.1 uncultured Oscillospiraceae bacterium
CGTTGTCCCTGTCTCCCGAGGAGAACGCTCTGATGATTGAGCGTTTCGTTCGATCCCACGCCTCTGAACTGACCGATGATTGCGAGCTGATTCTTAACGCCCGGGATCTCGCCTCGGTTTCGGATGATTTCTTGAGTCGACTGGCGCGCATTTTCACCGGGATTCGTATTTCGGACCGGCCGGGAGAATTCGAAGCGGGCTGTATTTTGAGATGCGGACCGATTGAGTATAACGGAACAGTGGATGCAATCATCAATGAGCGGCTCGACGAGATTCGGGACTTAATCAATCATCATTTATTTTCTTAGAAATGATCCGGCGCAAGCCGAACAGAACGGATGGTTAACATTGACTCAAAAAACGGACGACTCCATATACGCTTACGCGGTAACCGCAGTGCGCGTGCGACAAATAAAGGCGCTTGATTCATCCGATTTGGACCGGATGGTTAACGCACCCTCTTTTGCCGCCGCCTTGGCCGTTCTCGCGGCCAAGGGCTGGTCCGTTCCGAGCAGCTTTGCCGACACAAACGCGATGCTCGGTAACGAGCTCCGGGAGGCCTGGGACTATTTGACCGAGGTCGCACCGGACCCGTCGCTTTTCCGTCCGTTTATTCTGAAAAACGACTTTCACAATCTGAAAGCCGGGATCAAATCCATCCTGAGCGATTATGAAACGGATACGTATTTTGTTTACCCCTGCACACTTTCCGCGGAAACAGTTAAAAAGGCAATCGTCGAAAAGCGTTTCGACTTTCTTCCCGAGCCTTTTTCCTCACTCGGAGCGGAGATGTACGATATCCTCGTGCGTACCGGAGACGGCCAGTTGTCGGACATTATCGCCGACCGAATCGCGTTGGATGAAACCCTCTCGTGCGCCAAGCGCGGCGGGGATCAGCTGATTCTCAATTTATCAGAGTTTTTATGCGCGGTCACCAATATCAAGACCGCTTTTCGAGCGGCGAGAATCGGAAAAAGCGCCGAGTTTCTCGACCGTGCAATCAGTACCTGTGACACCTTGAGTCGTGTCGAGTTGATTGATCGCGCCTCGGAAGGTATTCGTCCGCTCCTGGATTATCTGGAAACGACCGAATACCGTGACGGCGCTATGCTTCTTTCGTCATCGGCGTCCGAGTTTGAGCGTTGGTGCGATGACTTGACGATGAGCATGCTGGAGCACGTCCGTTATATCGCCTTGGGCACGGAACCATTGGTTGCCTTTTATCTGGGCAGGGAAGCCGAGATTCGAAACGTTCGGATCATTCTTTCTGCGAAGCAGGCCGGCCTAATACCGGCAGAGATACGCGCTCGCTTGAGGAGGCTCTATGTATAAAATTGCCGCCATGGGAGATCGGGACAGTATAACCGGATTCGCTTCTCTGGGAGTGCATATTTTCCCCGAAGATCGAATGGAAAACCCGGCTGCTACGCTGCACAATCTCGCACAACAGGAATTTGCCGTAATCTACATCACGGAGTCTTTGGCCGCTCAAATGAAGGACGAGATTGACAAGTACAAAGATCGGCCTCTCCCCGTAATCGTCGCGATTCCCGGTATATCCGGGAATACCGGCATGGGGATGAAGGCGATCTCACGCGCGGTTGAAAAGGCCGTCGGCAGCGATATTCTTACAGATGCATAAAGGAGATAAGTCATGAGCAAAGGATCAATCCGGAAAATATCGGGACCGTTAGTCATCGCGGAAGGGATGCGGGACGCCGACATGTACGACGTCGTTCGCGTAAGCAATCAACGTTTAATCGGTGAAATTATCGAGATGCACGGCGACCGGGCATCCGTTCAGGTCTACGAGGAAACCTCCGGCCTGAAGCCCGGAGAGCCGGTTGAATCCACCGGAGTTCCTCTCTCGGTTGAACTCGGACCCGGATTGATCGGGGGAATTTTTGACGGAATTCAGCGACCACTCGAAGAAATTATGCGCCGGAGCGGCAACAACTTACCGCGCGGAATTGAAGTTCCTTCCTTGAATCGTGAAATCGTCTGGGCCTTTCACGCCTCGGCAAAACCCGGTCAGAAGGTGACCGGCGGAGATGTGCTCGGCGAAGTCCGCGAGACGCCGATCGTCAACCACAAAATCTTGGTCCCTCCGAAACTCTCGGGTACAATCAAGACCATTTCTTCCGGAGATTATAAACTTGAAGATTCAATCGGCGAATTGGTTGACGAGAAGGGGGATACTCATAAGCTATCCCTTTATCAACGCTGGCCGGTTCGCGTCGGCCGCCCCTTTAAGCAAAAACACGCGCCGATAATGCCACTCATTACGGGACAGCGCGTCATTGACAGTCTGTTCCCGCTGGCCAAGGGGGGAGTCGCGGCGATTCCCGGTCCTTTCGGCAGCGGAAAAACCGTCACCCAGCATCAGCTCGCCAAGTGGGCGCAGGCCGATATCATCGTATACATCGGTTGCGGTGAGCGCGGCAATGAGATGACCGACGTATTAAAC
>CAYGIB010000311.1:0-2451 GCA_964349735.1 uncultured Oscillospiraceae bacterium
GCCAGCCCCTTTCTCGGTTGTTTGCCGTTTCGCCGGCCGGTTTGCCGGAGGAGTATCTGGATATCATCCGAGACGAACTCAACGTTCGGACAGTCGTTTTCCTAAAGGATGCCGCGGAGCTCCTGGATTACTCGATCAAACCGCAATTGCGAACACTCGGGAAGCGAATGGGCGGCAAAATGAGCGCCGCAAGAGAAATTATCTGCGCGCTTCCCGGAAAGGCGACTGTTGCGGAGCTGGAGTGTAAGGGCTGCGTGACCATTATGGTGGACGGGGAGGTTTTCGAGCTGGAAAAGGACGACCTGCTGATCGAGACCGTTCAGCCGGAGGGTTTGTCCACTCAGTCGGAGCGAGAGTATACGGTTTCACTGGATACCACGCTGACCGAAGAGCTGATCGAAGAGGGCTTTGTCCGGGAGATTATCTCCAAGGTTCAGACGCATAGAAAGGAGTCCGGATACGATGTGACCGACCGGATCATCCTGCATTATGACGGGAATGAAGAAATCGCCCGCATTATCGAGAAGAACAGAGATTTTATCGCCTCCGAGGTTCTTGCGACGGAAGTGTCCGAAGGCATAGAAGGCGACAGCAAGGAGTGGGACATTAACGGCCGCAAGTGTACCTTCTCGACGGTTCGACAGGTGGGAAACAAATGATAATTAAGCTTATCGGAAGCAACGCCCCTGTGATGGAGAAGGTTATATTTGGGGTGATGATGATTTTTATCCTCACATATTCCTTGTCCATTCATGAGTTCATGCACGGGTACTCGGCGTATCTGCTCGGGGATGATACCGCCAAGCTCAAGGGGCGCCTTACAATGAATCCGTTGGCACATCTTGATTTGTTCGGAGCCCTGATGTTTCTTTTTGTCGGCTTCGGGTGGGCCAAACCGGTTCCCGTGAACTATGGAAAACTCACCCGTTTGAAGAGTCGCGGAGCGATGGTTCGCATTGTCAGTATTGCCGGAGTAACGGCGAACTTTCTCTCCGCTTGGATTGCGTACTTGTTACTTTCGATAGTAAATTATCTTGTAAATCATTTTTCGTGGATTACGATTGTTGGAAGCGGGAACAATATTTGGCTTGACCATCAATCAATTTCAGACGGTGCATTCTTAGCGTATTGGATTGTTGCTCAGTTACTTTTCTATTTGTTTTACTATAATCTTCTTCTGATGGCCTTTAATCTGCTTCCTTTCCCTCCACTGGACGGATACCATATTTTGGAAACACTGATTCCGTACCGATTCCGGGATACTTTTCATAAATACGAGAAATACTTCGGATTCGGGTTCATGGCCTTAATCGTAATGGGTTTATTTATGGGGACGAGTCCTCTGTTCTGGATCATCGAAAAGATCCAAATTCCATTCCGTTTTATTATTCAAACCCCACTCGATTGGCTGTCCCCGTTGAATGAGATCTTCAAAATCGTCTAACCGCGCGAAATCATATAGTCCGGCAATCTGCCGACTCATTGGAGGGAAAGCATGAACAAGAAAGTCGTACTGTCCGGCTCACGCCCCACGGGGAATATTCATCTCGGCAACTATTTTGGTGCCCTGGAGAACTGGGTGAGCCTTCAGGATGATTATGACTGCCACTTCTTTATCGCGGACTGGCACGCTCTGACGACCGGATATGATGATACGAAGGCCCTTTATAAGAACACGGTCAGCCTGATGGCGGACTTTTTGGCGAGCGGCCTCGATCCGAATCGGTCGACACTTTTCTTGCAGTCTTTAATCACAACCCATGCGGAACTCTATCTCCTTCTGGGCATGAACACGCCGCTTTCCTGGCTTGAGCGCTGCCCGACCTATAAGGACATGATGGCCAACATGGGCGAGAAGGACATCGCGACTCATGGCTTTTTGGGTTATCCGGTCCTTCAGGCTGCCGACATTTTGATGTACAAGGCGGACTTTGTACCGGTCGGAGAGGATCAGATTCCGCACTTAGAGATGTCCCGCGAGATTGCGCGACGATTTAATTTTCTCTATGAGAAAGAGGTCTTCCCCGAGCCGCAGCCGCTTCTTACGAAGTCCAAGGTTCTTCCGGGAACCGACGGCCGCAAAATGAGCAAGAGTTACGGGAATACCATTGCACTCGCAGACACGCCGGATGAGGTCGCCAAGAAGGTCATGAGCATGATTACGGACCCCGCGCGTATCCGTAAGGATGATCCCGGCCACCCTGAGGTCTGCACGGTTTTTGCCTTCCATAAAATATTCAGCGAAGAAGAAGTCGGAGATATCGAGAAACAGTGCAGGAAGGGCTCCATCGGGTGTGTCGCCTGCAAGAAGATTCTTCAGGAGAAGATGGCTCGTTTCCATACCCCGATTTTCGAAAAAAGGCAAAAGCTTCTGGGAAATGAGTCCGAGCTGCTGGATATCATCCGGGACGGATCGGAGCGAGCGAAGGTGAAGGCCGAAAAGACCATGGA
>CAYGIB010000312.1:0-2446 GCA_964349735.1 uncultured Oscillospiraceae bacterium
CTTCTTGTACTCGATGACCGGGTAACTGGTTGAAGCGCTGCCGCCGCAAGTGAACGTGATAAATCGGTGGCAGGAACCGCTTCCGATGTCGTTGAGCGAGATAGAGCAATGCCGTTTCGCACCGACGGTCGTATCCCTGATCCATCGAGCCGCATCGCGATTGTCTTCCGTCATGCTGAAATGGCGACCGGCCACCTCCCGGATATCCTCGAAAATCCGACTTGCGTCCACCGATTGGCTCTCGGGAGAATCCCTCCAGGACTCTGTGGGGAAGTTCCTCCCGCGCGCTTCTCTGCGAGGGAAGTCTCTCCAGAGCGTCATGATAAGGTTCATCGTCTCGCCGGTCGGATTACTGAGCTGTTTAACGATGACCGCGGACTCTCGGTCGAGACGATTGAGCTCGGCATCGGACAGACACTCGTCGGCGAATGCCGGGACACTGAACAGCACATACAACAGGGCAAAACCAAATCTGACAAACATGAGAATCTCCTTGTGGAGTGGTGGGAAAGAACATGTTCCATATATTATACTACGAAATCGAATACGCGTCAATATATATGGCGCGGGCAAGTGCGAACAACGAAGCGGAAAAAAGAAAAGCCGTCCGACGCCAGGGGCGAAGAACGGCTGATTGAGTGCGTGTGGCTTTGGGAATTACTCCCTAGGGTCTCAATCGCGAGCGCGCGTCGGCCTTTACGCTCTTATCCCTATTGACTGATCGTCATCGAGGCCGAATCATTTTGCATCCTCCTTTGCAAAAAGTTGAAATCAGGTTTTTGAATCGTCCGAGGGGCTGGTGACCATGATTCCGGCAATCAGTTGATAATGACCGCAACGGTGGCATGTCCTGCTTTGATGCAGGTGCGGCTGTTTCCAGCCATAACTCATATCGGGCGTGTCGTGTTCATCGAACGTCGTGAGCCGACTTCCGCATTTCTCGCATTTCCGGAAATGCCCGGAAGCGCATGCGAGGCCAAACAGAAACGCGACGAAAAGCAATATACTGAAAGTCAGTTCGACTGACATGGTTGTCTCCTGTTGGTAAAAAACAAATCAAAACTAACTTGACATAATACTCCTTTAATGCTCTTTTGTCAAGGGTTGTTGATCATTGGAAATAATGCCATAATAGAGCCATATTTCTAGAAATAAAACCATGAAACCATCCAACAGCGAAATCAGGGTCCGCCTCGCGCCGTCTCCGACGGGGTATATGCATATCGGAACACTCCGAATGGCGCTTACGGATTATCTGTTCGCAAGGAAAAATAAGGGGACATTCGTTCTTCGTGTCGAGGATACCGATCGGAAGCGATATGTCGAAGGTGCGGTGGAGAATATGGCAAAGGTGCTTTCGGTATTCGGTCTTACACCGGATGAGGGCGTCCTCTGGGAAAATGACATGCTTGCGGAAAAAGGGGGCTATGGCCCGTATACCCAATCGGAGCGGTTGCCGATCTATCGACAGTGTGTCGATGAACTCCTCGCAAAGAAAAAGGCGTACCACTGTTTCTGTTCTCCGGAACGGCTCGTGGAGGTGCGCGCCGAGCAGGCGCGGAACAAACAGGCACCGAAGTATGACCGCCACTGCCGAACGCTTTCCGACGAGGATGTACGAAAAAATATCGAGGCAGGACAATCGTATGTGATCCGCATGATCGTTCCGGATGATCGGGAGGTCTCGTTTGTCGATCTCGTTCGCGGTGAGATCCGTTTCCATACGCGCGACGTGGACGACCAGGTGCTTCTCAAATCCGACGGGTTCCCGACGTACCACCTCGCTGTCGTGGTCGACGATCACCTCATGAACATCTCGCACGTGATCCGTGGGGAAGAGTGGCTGTCGTCGACGCCGAAACATCTCCTGCTGTATGAGGCATTCGGGTGGGAGCCAACTCTGTATGCGCATCTCCCGCTGCTCCTCAATGCCGATCGGTCGAAGCTCTCGAAGCGGCAGGGCGATGTCGCGGTCGAGGACTATCTTGCGAAAGGATATCTTCCAGAAGCGCTCATCAATTTTGTCGCGCTTCTCGGATGGAACCCGGGGGAGGGGAATACGCAGGAAATATTCTCGCTCGATGAGCTCGTGGAGCGATTCGATTTTTCGGGTGTTCATAAGGCGGGCGCGGTTTTCGATCTCGGGAAGCTCGATTGGATGAACGGAGAATATATCAAGCGGCTTTCCGTCGATGAGCTTTTCAATCGTTCGGTGCCGTTTTTTGAAGGACGCCATGAAGAAGCTTTCATGAAAAGGGTGGTTACGGTCGAGCAGGAGCGACTGACAAGGCTTTCGGATATCGGTAAAGAAAATCCGTTCTTCTTTTCCGCGCCATCCTGTGACGCGTCGATGCTTCCGTGGAAGAAGAGCACGCCCGAAGGAGCTGGTGAGGCACTCGGACGCGCTGAAGAACTCCTGACAAATACCTCTGATGCCGATTGGACA
>CAYGIB010000313.1:0-2444 GCA_964349735.1 uncultured Oscillospiraceae bacterium
GTTGTGGAGAAAAGAGGTCAACACACCTTTTTCGATCAGTGATTTGTTGAATGCGGCGACTCCCTCTGAGTCGAAAGAGTAAGAATATACGGACGAAGGAAGTATTGCGTCATCGCGCAACTCAATGAATTCGGACGCGATGCGGTCCCCCAGCCTGCCGGCGAGCAGCGAGAAACCCTTTTGTACCGACTCGGCAGAGAATATTCCGCAGTAAGCGGTCAGAAGGTCGGCCATGGCGCGGGCGTCCAGAATCACGGAATACTTGCCGGAAGGCACCGGTGCGGCGCCAAGCTTTTCCAGTGAATTCTCGGCTGCATCACGTGCCAGCGCGTCGATATCGAGATGATGGATGTCCCGATCACACCAGACACGATAACCGGTCTTCGTTTGCCCGTCCGAGACGCATCTGGAGCTCGCGTATATACTGAGAAGATTGTAAGACGATTTACAATCTAACCCCAGTGTATTGCGGATTGCCTGGGATTCGATGTCGTATGAAATAAACAGATTATCCACTGCAATGATTCTTGGGTCGTACTTCAGTATAGCCTCTTCCAAAGCCAAAGCGGTCTGCGAAAAAAAGCCAAAGTCTTTCTGATCCAGAGCCGGTGAGTAGTTATCCGTGACCGGATATACTTTATCTCCCTCGAAAAGAGTTTCCGGCCCCTCGGTTTCGACTACTGAGCAGTTCTCACGAGCTTTTGCGAGCAGAAAGGTCTTTGCATCCTCAGTATACATTTCAGTAAACGCATAGCCCATCTGATCGAAAATGCGCCCGCGAAAGGATAATCCAGACGTCGCCGAGGATTCAAACGCGACGATTTTGTGTTCGTGGACCTGAATCTGGGTCGATTCCTGACCGCTAAAATATACTTCTGACTCGGAAAATCCCGAGGGTTTGGATTGATTCAGGAGTTGATTGATGAACAGTTCCGGAACTTGAATTGTATCGCTCATGATTCTTCCTTTAAACCTCCGACTGTGATTTCGGATACACGGATGGTCGGTTGCCCGACGTTGGTCGGAACCAGTCCGCTAAAGGATCCGCACATTCCCTGAGAAAACTTCAGATTATTTCCGATGCGGTCGATATTCATGAGTATCTCGTGACCCTTTCCGATTAAAGTGGCGCCCCGGACCGGCTCTGCTATTTTGCCGTCTCGAATCATGTACGCTTCGGTTACGGCAAAATTGAATTCGCCGGTCGCCGGATCAACCGATCCTCCGCCCATATTGGCCGCGTAAATACCATACGGCGTATCGGCGATGATTTGGTCGTGCGTGTCGTTTCCGTTATCGATAAATGTGTTGGACATCCGTGAAGTAGGCGCGAACCGGTAACTCTGCCTTCTTCCGGCTCCGTTCGGCAAGACTTGCATTCTTCTTGCGCCGATTCGATCAATCATGTAGCCGGTTAAGATGCCATTCCGGATCAAAACATGCCGTTCGGGCACGACAGCCTCGTCATCGATTTCATAGCTGCCCCACTCGCCGATACTCGTCGGGTCGTCAATGGCAGTAACGATGCTCGACGCGATTTGAGTGCCGAGCTTCCCGGCAAACACCGAGGCTCCAATCCCTACGGATGTTGCCTCCAGGGCATGGCCGCACGCCTCGTGAAAAATAACTCCGCCGAATCCGTTACCGATGACGACCGGAAAGCGGCCGGAAGGACACGGGCCTGCATTGACCATGGTAACCGCTATGCGCGCTGCATCTGCGGCGAGCTTCTTAATCGGTAATGACTCGATAAATTCATAACCACCGTTGCCGCCCGGTGCAAAATACCCGGTCTGCTTATCGCCGTTATTTGTTGCAACCGCGTCGACAACAAAACGAGTTCTCACCCGCCGATCGGTGATATAATCGCCGTCTGAATTGGCGATCAGAATGTCCCGCTCCAGGTCCGAATAGGACGCGGATGTTTGAGTAATCAGATTGCTGTATTCCTTGGCGCTTAACGAGGCTAGACGAAGAACATCGGCCTTGGTCCTTTGGCTTACGGATAAAGGAAGGATCTGCGGCTTGCTCGAACTGTAATTTATCGGACCTTTTAGTGAAATAGTGATATCTTCCGGGTGCTCGGAAAGCGAGCGCGAGGCATTTTTCGCAAGGCGAATCAGGGTTTCCTCGCTTAAGTCGTTGGAATAGACGTAAACGCTTCGAAATCCCTTCAGGATTCGAATCCCGATTCCGAGATCGATACCGGTCGAAGCGCTCTCGATGATACCGTTAATTGCTAAGACTCCGGAAGACCGGGTCTCTTCCGCATAAACTTCGGAAAAGTCTCCGCCGTACATAAGCGCGGCTTCAAGAACGCGTTCGATAACGTTTTGATGTAACATATCGTTCTCCGTGCGATTCGGGTTAGGCGCTCAGCCGTTTCGAAGAAGGTCCGATAAGGCCGGGTTCGTTGAAAGGCTTTAGTTGTATTTACGAATTAT
>CAYGIB010000314.1:0-2431 GCA_964349735.1 uncultured Oscillospiraceae bacterium
TCCCGACCACCACGGGCGCCGCTGCCGCGGTGGGCAAAGTCCTGCCGGAACTCAACGGCAAGCTCGACGGGTACGCCCTCCGCGTTCCGGTTCCGACCGGTTCGATCACGGACCTGACCGTCCTGTTCCAGAAGAAGACGGACATCGAAGCGATCAACGAAGCCGTCCGCGTCGCTGCCGAAGGCCCGATGAAGGGGATCATCGAGTACACCAGCGACCCGATCGTGTCCTCGGACATCATCCACAACCGTCATAGCAGCATCTTCGACTCGGGCAATACCAAGGTGATCGACGGCGATATGGCCAAGGTCACGATGTGGTACGACAACGAGTGGGGCTACAGCTGCCGCACCGCCGACCTGGCGGAAAAGATGGCCGGTCTGTAAGACGAGAATAAAAACCAGATAACCAATTGCGGAACGGCAAGCCGATGTCAAAACGGTTTGCCGTTCCGCTTTTTATTGTATTACGAATCCTCTTGCGGATTCTGGTTTCCCACATACGTACCGGGAAACAGGATTTCATGCTTTTTCATTTTCCGCCATAATGTGGACGGATCAATACCGAGTACTTCGGCGGTTTTTGCCCGATTCCCATTGTGTTTCTGCAAAGTATTCACAATCGTTTGGTGTTGTTCTTCCGTTGTCATTCTTCGCAGAGGAACCATTACCGGTTGTTTCGGCTGGTGAAATGTATTGGATTCCGACAACGACAAAATACGAGAAGGAAGACACTCAGGACGAATTTCGTCCCCCGGGCATAAAACGTAAGCATGTTCAATGATATTACGCAGTTCCCGCACATTTCCGGGGTAGGTATATCGCATCAGGCAGATCATCGCGGCAGGGGAAACTCCTTTGATGTCGCGCCCTTTTTCCGCATTGAGAAGTTCCACGAAATGTTCCAGTAACAAAGGAATATCACCTGGTCGATCCGCCAGGGGGGGGATATGAAATTCAATCACATTCAAACGATAATACAGGTCCGCCCGAAACGTTCCCGCATCCACCATGGTTTGCAAATCCTGATTGGTGGCGGCCAGTACGCGTACATCCGCGTACACGGATTCGGTGCTACCGAGAGGTTCGTATGTTTTTTCCTCCAATACCCGCAAAAGTTTCACCTGCATAGCCGGAGAAATGTCCCCGATTTCATCCAGTAATAATGTTCCTCCTTGCGCCAGATCGAATCGACCCGGTTTATCCCTTTTGGCGTCCGTAAATGCGCCCTGTTTATACCCAAACAACTCAGACTCCAGAAGCGAATCGGGTAAGGCTCCGCAATTTACCGCCACAAAAGGGGCTTTTTGTCGGGGGCTGGATAAATGAATCGCCCGGGCGAGCAATTCCTTTCCGGTGCCTGTGGGACCGCTGATAAGAACGGAAGAATCGCTTTCGGCTACGTTGGGCAGGATTTCCAGAATTTGCCGCATCTGCTCATCTTTGGTAACAATGTCGCCATGGGTGTATGCTTGTCGCAACTCGCGGCGGAGAATTTCTATTCGACGATTGTCCTGAAAGATGACGGCGACCCCGTGAACGGAACCGTTTTTATTTCGCACCGGTGCGGCTTTGACAATAACGGGAATTGTTTTCCCGTTATTGATAAACAAAGTCAATTTTTTCCCAAACATCGGTTTTCCTGATTCGATGACACGGGCGATGAGAAATCGTAATTGCCCGGATTTGGCGGGAAAAACTTTCTGCAATGGTGCTCCCAGTGCTTCTTTTTGCTGGACCCCCATCAAACGTTCTGCCTGGTGATTAAAACAAATGATTCGCCAATGCAAATCGACGGCGCAAACCGCTTCTGAAAGCGATCGCAAAATACATTTGTATGTTTCTTCCTGCATGGTCATGGTTTCAATTTCTTCGGTTGTATTTTCACGCATGATGTATTAACGCCCTCTCCAATTGGTTTTATTGGAATGTGAATGGGAACTCACGGTGCGGATTGTAGTTGCGTCATCCTAGGCCCGCCTCCCCGACAGCCCCACATCAGACTGCTTGAGAAACTGCATCGGACACACCATACCGCAGCGATTTCCCGGCAACACTCTTTCTGCGTGTGCTTCGCGAAAATACGGAGCACTTCTCTTGCACATTGCAATTGCATTTTATTAGACAACCGCATTTATTGCAATTGCAATATTGCCCCAAATCATACATTTTCACAACTATATTAATGACAATATGTTATGCATTTTTAATATTTGGCATCTATTTTGCAAACTTACCGTTGGTTACATCCGCAGAGTTGCGCTGTATCTCAGGAATGCAAGGAGTTTGTTATCGTGTCTGGTAAACGTATCGTTGTTGGTGCCGTCCCCAAGGGATTGGTGTTGAAGTCGGTTGTGTCGGAACATCTTACCCGTCAGGGTCACCATGTCTTGGACGTGGGGTGTTTTTCGGAAGATAACCTTGTGCAATAT
>CAYGIB010000315.1:0-1120 GCA_964349735.1 uncultured Oscillospiraceae bacterium
GAATTAACCGAGGGCGGAATTATGCGGGCGGTTCTGATGACTTTTCGGCTGTTCCTGCTGATTGTGAGTACCAGTATCCTATTGACGCTCACTACCACTCCGCTGAAAATGGCGGATGCACTCGAATCGCTTTTCGGCCCGCTCAAGAAAATTCGCGTACCGGTGCATGAGATGGCAATGATGATGTCGATTGCGCTTCGCTTTATCCCGACGCTCGTTGAGGAAACCGACAAAATAATGAAAGCCCAGGCTTCGCGCGGGGCCGAGTATGACACGGGCAACGTATTCGTTCGGGCCAAGGGATATGTTTCGGTTCTTGTACCGCTTTTCGTCAGTTCCTTCAAACGAGCGGAGGACCTTGCCATTGCGATGGATGCCCGTTGTTACCATGGAGGCGAAGGCAGAACGAAGCTTCATCCGTTACTTATGAAATCGAAGGATTATTTATGGTTCTTTATTTTGTTGGCAATGGCTTTCGCTCCGGTTTTGGCGGAATGGATTTTTGCTCGAAAATAAGATAGAATCATGTTGTCCCGGACGAAACGTTACGGGTCACACGGCCGCTTGGCGGTAATATAATTCAAAGAGGACAGCGATGGGATATTTTATCGGAATCGATCTCGGCGGTACCAATATCAAAGCAGGTATCGTTAACGCAGAAGGTAAAACAGTCGAGAAACTGAGCATCAAGACATATGCGGAGCGACCCATGGAAGAAATAATTTCCGATATGGGTCAGATTGCCTTGGATACTATTGCGGCGTGCGCCTTGTCGCGGGCGGATATCTCGGCAATCGGTGTCGGTTCTCCCGGCACCCCGGACAATATAAACGGCGTCCTGGTTTACGCAACCAACCTGCCGTTTCGCATGGCGCCTTTCCGCAAAGTCATCGGGGAAATGACCGGTCTTCCGGTATATATCGATAACGACGCGAATTGCGCCGCGATGGCCGAAAGCGTAGTCGGAGCGGCACAGGGTGTCGCCGACTCGGTTACCATCACCTTGGGCACCGGCATCGGCGCCGGAATCATCGTCAATAATCGAATTTATTCCGGATTCAATCAGGCCGGCTCGGAGTTCGGGCATACGGTTATTGTCGTCGGAGGAGTCTTATGCTCC
>CAYGIB010000315.1:1130-2429 GCA_964349735.1 uncultured Oscillospiraceae bacterium
CCGCGACGGGACTCATCCGTATGACGAACGAAGCAGCCGCGGAGAATCCGTCCTCGATAATCAACCGCCTGAAGGAAGATAAAAACGGTAAGGTCAACGCCAAGACAGCTTTTGAGGCGATGCGCGAGAACGACCATACAGCAATCGCCCTTGTCGATCGATATTTGGAATATCTCGCCGAAGGCTTGGCAAACGTTATCAATGCGCTTATGCCCGAAGTCTTGGTTATCGGAGGGGGCGTTTGCAACGAGGGAGATGCCCTCCTGCTTCCTCTTCGTGAAAAGCTGGAAGGGAAGACCTTTTTTGGCCCCGGCGTTAGAAAGACGGAGATTCGTCTTGCCAAGCTCGGGAACGGCGCAGGTATCGTCGGAGCTGCCATGATGGCCAAGGCCTGTCTCGAGGACGGTTTACCGGGATGATGAAGATGGCCGGGACGGAGGCGGCGAATCCGACCGGAAAAGGAGACGCGATTCGCGTCGCTCTTCTCGTCGAGTACGACGGCACCGACTTCTCGGGATTTCAATCGCAAAAAAGCGAGCGAACGGTTCAACAGGTTCTGGAGGAAGCTGTATACGCCGTTTACGGGGTGCGCCGGCGTGTCTGCGGCTGCAGCCGAACCGACGCCGGAGTTCACGCGCGCGGCCACGTCAGTCATGTCGATTTGCCCTTCATCATCCCGGACGACAAGATTCCGTTTGCTATCAATACTCATCTTCCCGACGATGCGTGCGTTTTGTGCGCCCAAACCGTCACTCCGCAGTTCCATGCGCGTTTCGACGCGGCCGGTAAACGGTATATCTACCGCATCCACAACGCGAGGATTCGGCCGTGCCTGGACCGGCGCAACGTCGCGCACGTACCCGGAAAACTGGATATCGATTCCATGTGCGAGGCGTCTCGATGGATGACGGGAACCAAGGATTTCTCGGCGTTCGGCGCTCGGGTTGACGATGGTCGGACGGTTAATCCAATCCGGACCATTCGCCTGGTTGATGTAAAGCATCTCCCCGGCTCTGAGATCATAGAGATAACGGTCGAAGGTGAATCCTTCCTGTACAACATGGTCCGAATCATGGTCGGCACATTGGTGTACGTCGGCCAAGGCAAAATCGCACCGACGCAAATCCAGGAGCTTTTCGAAAACAATGACCGTCGTCTCGCGGGTAAAACCATGCCTGCGTCCGGACTTACTCTCGAAAAGGTCTTCTATGACCCGCCGATTTTCTCTTGTTGATTCTGTGCGTTTCCGACCGGTCCTTCCGGAAAATCGCGACGAATTGTGTTGCATTGCGGGCGGAA
>CAYGIB010000316.1:0-2426 GCA_964349735.1 uncultured Oscillospiraceae bacterium
AAAAATCGATACAATATCCCTCATCCGGGGCAGAAGTAATATCGCCATCAAGAATATCGCCGCGGAGGTAAGAATCGAAAAGGAGCGAAGTGTTTTTCTGGCTTGTGCGATATCTCTATTACCGACGCATTGGCCGACAACGGTGATGATCG
This sequence comes from uncultured Oscillospiraceae bacterium, assembly GCA_964349735.1. Lineage (GTDB taxonomy): Bacteria > Bacillota > Clostridia > Saccharofermentanales > Saccharofermentanaceae > JAAYCT01. The sequence goes on from CAYGIB010000316.1 coordinate 153, forward strand.
CAAGCGTCAGCGTAGTAGCGGGAATCATGAAAAGAGAGGTGAGTGAAGCAGTAATTGCATTCGTCGCGATCGCCAGAGTTCCCATTCCGACGATAAAGGTCTGTGTCAGGATTTTTCCGCCGTTAAAAAACATCTGCTCCGCGGCAAAGGGAAGCCCGAGAGCCATTGCGCGTCGCAGCATCGGAAAATCCAGTCTGAAAATCTCGGAAGGGGCAAGCCGGTATGGATTTTTCCTGCGCACCAGGAAAAAGACAGAGAGCAATGCAGCCGAAGCCCGGGCCAAGACCAGAGAAATGACTAACCCGATGATACCGAGTGAGAATACTTGAATCAGCAAAAGATTCAAAGCAACATACAGACCATTCATAGTAAGGGTCAGAACCAGCGATGACCGCGTTTCTCCCAATCCGCGCAACGACGCGGATACGGCTTCCATCATTCCGAAAAATACATAGGATGCCGCACTTCCGATCAGATAGATTCGCGCGTAATTTAAAACCTCTCGCTCCGCAGCTCCGAACAACCATGAAAGCAATATCGGCGCCAGTAAAATGACCGCAGCCGCAATCGAGAATGATATAAACAGGACCGAGGTGACGGATCCGGAAACGGCTCTCGGAACATCGCGATGGTTTCCGCGTCCCTTATACTGAGCGACAATCACGGTTCCGCCCGTCGCGACGGCAATAAAGATATTCAGAAGGAAGACATTGACCGAATCAACCATATTGACCGCGCTTACCGCAGTCATACCGGACGAACTGATCATCGAGGTGTTGAAAAGATTTGTGCATACGATAAAGGTCTGGTCAATCAGCAACGGAATAATCAGCGCGGCAATTTGGCGATAATCCATCGTATCGCCCGAAAAGTGCCTCGTCAGAAAGCGATCCGCCCGAGCGGCCGCACGGTTTTCATCTTCCCGATTTCCCAAGCATTCCGCCTCCGTTTCGCCCTTATCGTAATCAGTCTATCAGATAATCATGGTATAATGAACTCGGAACAATGGCCGTTTTCGCTGAATAAGAGGTGATCGTATGCCGCTGTCTGCCGTTTATGCCGTTCCGCATCCTCCTCTTCTGATCCCGGAAATCGGAATCGGCGAAGAACAGGAAATCAAAGACACTTTTGAAGCGATGCAACACGTCGCTCAGGAAATAGCGCAAATCGCTCCGGACACCATTATCGTTATCTCTCCGCACGCTCCTCACATGAATGATCGATTTGTATTATCCTCCGTTCCGGTTCTTCGCGGAGATATGCGGCGTTTTCACGCTCCGAACGTATCGCTTCGCAAGGATACGGATATTGAGTTGGCGACCCGCATTTACACCGAGTCGCTCCGGAAAGGCATTTCCGTGCTCTTGTACGAGGACGACGACTTCTTTATTGACCACGGCGCCCTGGTGCCTCTGTACTTTGTTGAGAAGCAATACCACGATTATAAATTGTTACTTATCTCTCTTTCAGAGCGTTCATACGAGGAGCATTACAAGCTCGGAAAATGCATCTCGAACGCAGCTGCGGCTTCCGATCGAAAGGTTGTCCTGATTGCAAGCGGTGATCTTTCTCATCGGCTCACACCGGACGGTCCGTACGGATTTGCGGAGGAAGGTCCTGTTTTCGACAATAGAGTTACGGAGCTCATGCGCGATGGGCGTACGGATGATATCCGTAACATTGATCCGAAGATTTCCGATCCGGCGGGCGAGTGTGGGCTTCGCTCACTAATCATCATGTCCGGTGCACTTTCAGGGAAGGATTATACTTCAGATTTTTTGTCATACGAGGGTCCGTTCGGGGTCGGATATGCCGTTTGCGCTTATCGCCTGGCATCCGACGATTTAGATGGTTTTGATGCGGAGTCGCCCGGTTCTGAATCTGCGACAATTTATCCGGAGAAGGAAAAAACAAAATCTGACCCGTATGTCGACTTGGCGAGGAAAACACTCGAAGAATATATAGCGACCGGTCGTATCATCGCCGTTCCCGAAGGTCTTCCTCCCGAGATGTATAAGACACGCGCAGGCGTCTTCGTTTCTTTGAAGACGCATGGACAGCTTCGCGGTTGTATCGGAACGATCGCCGCTACGACCGGATCAGTGGCTCAGGAAATTATTCGAAATGCCATTGAGTCCGGCACCGATGACCCGAGATTCGATCCGGTGGAAGTATTTGAGCTCCCGGATATCGAGTACAGCGTGGATGTACTCGGTCCCTCAGAGCCGATAAAGGACAAGTCCGAGCTGGATCCGGTCCGATACGGTGTAATCG
>CAYGIB010000317.1:0-2424 GCA_964349735.1 uncultured Oscillospiraceae bacterium
GGAGGGTCCGTGGTGATTCCGTTGGCTGCCGCAAAAGGCATCCAACTTCTTCCGGTAGACAGCGAGCATTCCGCAATCTGGCAGTGCCTTCGCGGAAGGGAGCCGCGAGACGTCGACCGGATCATGCTGACGGCTTCCGGAGGTCCTTTTCGGGGATACGCCAAGGAGGGTCTGCTGACGGTTACTCATGAACAGGTGATGAAGCATCCTACCTGGAAAATGGGTGGAAAAATCACCGTGGATTCGGCTACGATGATGAACAAAGGGCTGGAAATCATTGAGGCTTCTCTGCTTTTCTCGATACCCGCGGATCAGATTGACGTCGTGGTCCACCCGCAAAGTGTCATTCATTCGATGGTAATGATGTCGGACGGTTCGGTATTGGCCCAGATGGGAAGGCCGGATATGATGCTTCCGATTGAGGTCGCCTTGTTCTATCCCGAGAGGGGTCCCGCAATTTGTCCACGATTCGATCCGTTTGCGGAGGGGATGAGTAATCTGACCTTTGAGCACTGTGATTCGGACGTTTTCCCGGCATTGGAGCTGGCCTACCATGCGGCAAATATTGGCGGCACTCTTCCGGCAGTCATGAATTCGGCAAACGAGGAGGCGGTTTTTGCATTTCTTTCGGGTCGAATCGCATATGCCCGGATTGTACCCGCCGTTCGAAAATGTATGGATATTCACGAACGGTCAGGTATAATAAAGTCTCCGTCGCTGTCGGATATTTTAGAGACGGACCGTTGGGCCCGGGAGAGCGTTCGCGGATTTCTCATATAAATATTCCTTTTCCATAAGGAGAGAAGCATGTTGGCTATTACAATCATCATCACGATCATCGGAATCGGTATCCTGGCGGCTGCTCATGAAATCGCACATTATCTCGTTGCTAAGGCCTTGGGCATCAAGGTGTACGAGCTGTCGATCTTTGTCGGACCGAAGCTCTTTCACTGGGAGAAAAAGGGCATTGAATATAACATCCGGCTGATTCCCTTCGGCGCGTATGTGCGCTTTTCGGACTACGATGAGGAGGAAGGCGCCGCGTCAAACGATGATCCGAGGTTTATTATCAACCAGCCGAGATGGAAACGTATGTTGGTGTCCCTTGCCGGACCGGCGATGAATATTCTTTTAGGCATTGTAATTCTCACGGTCCTGTTTTCCGTTTCCGGCTTTTACACCACGATCCAGAAAGACATATATCCCGAGACACAGCTGGAGGCCACAGCCGCTCAAGCCGGAGACCGAATCATTTCCATCAACGGCAATCGGGTGTATACCGAGTATGATTTATATGCGGAACTGACTTTAACCCACCCCGAAGACGCGCTGAATGTCGGTTTCCGATCGGAAGAAACCGGCAAGAAATTCACCGTCAATCTGATTCCCGAAAAGAAGACTGTCTACCGACTGGGAATCACCCACTACAATACATTGACCGAGGAGGGCGGGTGGTCCGTGGTTGAAGTCGATTCCCGTCAGAACGACGGTAAACCGGTTATCTCGGTCGGCGATGTGGTCTTTTCAATTGGCGGTGTGTCGGTGTCCGACCCCGCAATCTCGTCCGTTATTTCCAATTCCGAAGGGGAAGTGCTTACCGTCGGATTCGTTCGAGACGGGAATGCGATACAGACGGAAGTCAAACCATTTTCCGAGGAAGTGATCCGTTCGCGCGGCTTCGACTTGAAACCCGGCAGCGGTTTTCCGGAGGCAGCTCGTGAGGCGTGCATATTCCCGATCGCAATGTTCCGACTGACGGTATTCAGTATAAGAAGTGTATTTCGGGGGGATTTGGAGCCGTATAACGTCGTTTCGGGTCCCGTTGGCATGGTGTCAATCGTTTCTGACGTTGTTAATGAACCGGACGTGGATAATTCCGTCAAGACCGAGTCTCTGGTCATGATTGCCGCCGTAATCTCAATCGGCCTGGCCTTCACGAATCTGCTCCCGCTTCCGGGACTGGACGGAAACGACATGATCATGATGATTATCGAGACCATTCGGGGTAAGAAGGTCAGCAAGAAAACGGAGCGCGTCATCAATATCATCGGATTTGTAATCATTATTCTGCTGGTTACATTTGCGCTGACATCAGACATCATCCGATTGCTGGTATAGAGGTAAATTATGGAGCGGGCCGTTACTCAAATCGTTCAAATCGGCGATGTCTCTATCGGAGGAAATCATCCGGTTGCGGTCCAGTCAATGAATAATACCGATACGCGAGATGTCGAGGCAACCCTCCGCCAGATCCATCAACTGCACGAAGCCGGTTGCGAGATTACCAGAGTATCGATTCCCGATCGGGAGGCAGCGGAGGCGTTGTCTCGGATTGTGAAGAATTCACCGATTCCGGTGGTCGCGGATATTCACTTCGATCCCCGACTGGCGATTATGGCAATCGAAAACGGCGCGGCAAAGATA
>CAYGIB010000318.1:0-1143 GCA_964349735.1 uncultured Oscillospiraceae bacterium
AAAGAACAAATCCTTCCGTAGACCTTCGAATAGAACGCTAGCGTTAAGAAACTAGGCGGTCTCGATATTCGCTGCCGCCTCGAGTCCGAGCTCTTTGACAGCATCCTCTCTCATCTTGTATTTCAAAATTTTCCCTGCTGCGTTCATCGGAAAATCCCGAACGAAAGAGATATACTTCGGTGTCTTGTGCTTGGCCATATGCGAACGCACATATTCCTTGAGTTCATCTTCGGTCGCGGTAACACCCTCTTTAAGAACTACACAGGCCATAATCGCTTCGCCGTAGGTGCGGTCCGGAACTCCGATGACCTGAACGTCACGCACCTTCGGATGGGTATAGAGGAACTCCTCGATTTCCTTGGGATAGATATTCTCACCACCGCGGATAATCATGTCCTTGATGCGGCCGGTTATTTTGTAATTCCCCTCCGGGGTGCGTATCGCAAGATCTCCGGTATGAAGCCACCCTCCGTCGTCAATCGCTGCCTTGGTCGCCTCGGGCATCTTATAATATCCCTTCATGATATTGTAGCCGCGAGCGACAAACTCGCCGGGAACATTGTCCGGGAGTTCCTGATTGGTCGCGGGATCGACGATTTTACACTCCACTCCGGGCAGCGGGCGGCCGACCGTCGAAACGCGTACCTCAATCGGATCTCCGACCCGACTCTGTGTACATCCCGGCGAGCTCTCCGTCTGCCCGAAAACAATCGTGATATCGGTCATGTTCATCTTCTCAAGAACGGCCTCCATTACAGGGATCGGACATGGCGAGCCGGCCATGATTCCGGTTCTCATGTGCGAAAAGTCGGTGGTGCCGAACTCCGCATGCTCCAGAAGCGCGATAAACATCGTCGGCACACCGTGCATCGCGGTAATTTTCCGAAGATTGATTGCCGCAAGGGTCTTGGCCGGCTGGAAATACTCAATCGGCACCATCGTCGTTCCATGCGTAACGGATGCGATCATTGCCAAAACCATCCCGAAGCAATGGAACATCGGCACCTGTATCAAAAGCCGGTCAGCCGTAGTAAAGTCCATACAATCTCCGATGCACTTGCCGTTGTTAATCACGTTGTTGTGCGTCAGCATTACACCCTTCGGAAACCCGGTCGTCCCTGACGTGTACTGCATATTGCAAAC
>CAYGIB010000318.1:1243-2418 GCA_964349735.1 uncultured Oscillospiraceae bacterium
GTCACCAGCACTGCACCGATACGAACCGCCGCCCAGAACGTCAAGAACCACTGCGGGCAATTGGTCGCCCAAATCGCGACGTGATCGCCCTTCTTGATGCCCATTGCGATAAACATGCGCGCTGCCCGGTCGACCTCATCCCGGAATTGCTCGTAATTGCGAGAGTAATTTCTCGTGGTATACGCAAAAGCGCACTGGTCCGGAAACCTTTTCGCTACCTCATCCAAGAGCTCGCTAAAGGTCATGTCAATCAAGACATCTTTCTCGAAAAGCCGCTCTCCGTCTTCTCTTCTTACAAAACAGCTGATTGCCGGCACTTCCTCGGTCTCCTCCTGAAAAGAAACGGACGGAATCGACGGAAGTTTCTCCCCGGCTCCCTCAGCCAATCGATCCTCGAGGTTCAGCTTTTCCCACTTGCGAAAATAGTTCACAAAGAAAGGGAAAACAATGGCGGGATCCTCAATCTCGGTTGACCACCGCTTAACCCATTCCAGGGATATGTAACCGTCAAAGGCGTTCTCATGTAAGAGTGAAAACACCTCAAAAAGCGGAACGTCACCATTGCCGGGAAGCCGATAGCTCACCTTTCCTCTTTTATCAACGACAGAGTCCTTTACATGAATGTATCGGATATACCCGCCGATATTTCTCCACGTGTCCTCCGGCTTTTCACCGAAAAACCGGAACGGATGATGAACGTCCCACAGTGCTTGAATATACGGGCTTGAGATTTCATCCAGAAGTCTCCCGAGACGCTTGGTGTCCGCAAACGCACCGTTTGTCTCAATCAGTAGCGTGACTTTCCGTGCCTCGGCCGCCGTGGCGAGTTCTCTAAGAATTGAAACGACGGCGCGGTCGTCAATCTCGCCTGCCGGTGCGGGGTGTGCGTCGGCAAGTACGCGGATAAACTCCGCTCCTACGCGTGCAGCCAGTTCGATATAATCATTGATCTCCGTCCGGGCTGCCTCAGCGCCGCCGGGTGCGGAAAGAACGCTATGGGAAGAGAAGCAGGGAATGGACAGCCTGAGCCTGCTCAATTCTCCGATGGTGTTATCAATTTCTCCCGGCAAAAACGGGCCGGCACGGGATGCTATAATCTCGTCGCCGAGACCTCTGATTTCGATTCCGGAATAGCCGAGATCAAAAGCCATGGAATAGATTTCACTCCAATTCCA
>CAYGIB010000319.1:0-2408 GCA_964349735.1 uncultured Oscillospiraceae bacterium
GTTAATACTAGTAAGACATACTCGGAGGTGCGCATGGCCAGAAACAGAATCCTTCTCGTTGAGGACGACGAGAACATATCCAGAATCATTATGAAAAATCTCGTCTCCACCGGTTATGCGGTCACCTCATTCGGCGATGGCAATCATGCCGCAAGAGCGCTATTGACGGATCGCGACTTCGACCTTTCTATCCTCGATATTATGCTTCCGGGTATGGACGGATTTGAGCTTCTGGGCCATATGAAGCACCTGGAGATTCCGGTCATATTTCTCACCGCCAAGGGCGATCTGAATTCAAAGCTCCGGGGTCTTCGCGACGGAGCGGAGGATTATATTGTTAAGCCGTTTGAAATCTTGGAGCTATTGGTCCGCATCGAAAAGGTTCTGGAGCGGTCCGGCAAGCTCACGAAGATCCTCGAAGCCGCCGGACTCACCATCAACCTGCTGGAACGATCCGTGCGAAGAGACGGCAAGGAAATCGCATTGAAGCCGACGGAGTTCGACCTGCTGGTGATGCTCGCCAAGAACAAGAACATCGCCCTTTCACGCGAGCGCCTGCTCCGCAGCGTCTGGGGCGTCGATTTTCTGGGAGAAACGCGCACCGTCGATGTTCATATCGGACAACTCCGGAAGAAGCTCGATCTGGCGGACTCTATTAAGACCATCTCCAGAATGGGTTACCGCCTGGAGGATGCGCCATGAAGCTGTGGCTCAAGGTGTCTCTCCTTGCAATCATAGCGCTTTCTTTTTCCATGAGCATTTGCAGTGTTCTTATGCTGATCCACGCGGGAAGGAGCAATCTGGACCTTGCGATTCAGAACACTCTATCCAATCACCGGGTGCGCGCCGCTTCATGGATGAATGCGATGGAGAACGAAATGGACAGTGATTACAGCCCTGTGGCAGAGCGTAGTCTTGCAAGATATCTGATCGGCAAATTCTCGGACCGCGGCACCGTTTTGACCTCCGGCGAAGATTATATCTTTAGCGGTTCCGTCATTGATCCTCGTGCATACCTCCCGTCTCCCGGAATCGCCCAGCAATATATCATCGCAGAAATCGACGGCAAGTCATACATAATTGTCGGAACGGACGTTCCCGTTTCCGAAAGTCACTATCAGATCTACGTCATCGAAGATATCACTTCGGTGTACCGGGGCATAGAGGAGATGGCCCTGCGTTTTTCTGTCATCAATTCGATTGTCATCCTGATTTCGGCGGCGCTCATCATCGCAATGGTACGGCTGGTACTGCACCCGATCGCTAAACTTCAAAAGAACACTTCGTTGATTGCCAGGGGCATATACGATAAGCGCATCGAGGTCATCGAAAAGGACGAGATCGGCGAGCTCGGAGCTGTCTTCAACCGAATGGCCGATGCGGTAGAAAGCCGGATTCACGAGTTGGAGGAAGAAGCACAGCGCCGCACCTTGTTTATGTCCGCTCTGACACATGAGCTCAAAACGCCCATAACAAGCATCTCGGGCAATGCCCAGACCCTTCTGATAACCAAAATGACCGATGAAGAACGAGCGGATGCACTGATTCGTATTAATGACGAATGCCTGCGTATTGAGCGCCTGTCCGGTAAGCTCATGCAGCTATTAGTGCTCCGTCAATCCGACGACTTCATGCTCCAGCCGGAAAGCGTAGAGGCACTATTCAAGACCGTATCGGAATCATGTCGCGAGTCCTTGAAAAACCATGGCGTTGCGCTTCTTGTCACGAATCGGATGGAGCACCTACTCATGGAAAAGGATCTGCTCGCGGAACTTCTGATGAACTTAGTCGATAATGCCTGCAAGGCTTCAAAGCCCGGAGACACAATTGAGCTTACGGCACAGGATCACACCCTGTCCGTTATGGACTTTGGAAGCGGTATCGCTAATGAAGAGCTCAGTAAGATCACACAACCTTTTTACATGGTGGATCAATCCCGCTCCCGAAAAGCCGGCAGCATCGGACTCGGACTTGCACTGTGCGAGGAAATCGCTCGATTACACGACGCGAGCCTTGATTTTTCAAGCGAACCGGGCGCCGGAACAACAGTGAAGGTGGTTTTTAAGTGATGAAAAAGCTTCTGAATAAGTGGAATCTCTTATACATCCTTCTGGCGGCGATCATTCTCTTTTCGATATTGGGAATTCCCAATATCGCCACGTGTGTACTTTCGGCAAGCATAGGGCACATCGTTGAAGTGACGTCATATCTTCCGTAAATTACAAGCCGTTTACCGTCCGATGAATACTTGTTGAAGGCCGGGCGGCTATACTGGCGGCAAACAAGGACTCTGCGCACTAAAGATACAAGACAATTGAGGGATAAGCCCAAAAGTGAACAGATCTCCGGTATTGAAAGGTGGAATCAATATGAAAAAGCTCGTCTCCGTACTCCTCGCTTCAACGGTC
>CAYGIB010000320.1:0-2400 GCA_964349735.1 uncultured Oscillospiraceae bacterium
GGCCAGGTCGTGGGCCTTCTCGCTTGTGTAGGGAGGAGGACAGTAGATAATGGCTGCTAATAGTGCCATCTTATCCGCCTTTCCATTGAGCAGCTCTTTCCCGTCGACAAATTGAGCTGCAGTGAGTGAGCATGTAAGTGTGCCGAATGAGGTATTGATATCGTACCCCACATATTTTTTTTTGTTGACTTTCAATACAGGTACCAATTGCGCCAAAAAACTGAAATTTATTTTTCCGGAGGCATCAAAAATAAAATCAATCTGCTCTGCAATTATCATCAGATTGGATAATACATCCAGATCGGTAATTTTACCCGGATTAACTTCCAATGCATTACAGACATAATGCAGTCGAACATCGTCTACTGTTGCATTCTTTAATGCATATTGAGCGATCAGCGCAACCAGGAACAAATACTGATCAACTGAAAGTAATTCCCAGCGATTTGGGATACTCACTTCCTTTTTATCTGTTTTAAGAACTATCTGTTCAGTATTCATGAGATCAGGTAGATTTTATCGTCCGGGGTGTTGAATGAAGTGTCTGACACTAACTCCGGAAGTACCGGATCTGAAAGAGCCAGTTCAACAGCTGTAATAATGCTAATTGCATTGTTCCTGAGTTCAGCAGCGAGTGTAATAATTCTGTTTTGCTCTTCTGAGCCGGATCGAGAAGTTTTTTGCTCATCGAATAAACTTCTTATAGTAGAGGGAAGCTCAATGATGTCGAACCGGGAGAGGGCAAGTGCAACTACCAGCTGAGAGAGTGCAAGCTTCAGCTTGCTTGTTAAATCTTCACGTTCTGCTGATTTCTCGAAGATATCTTTCATCCCATCAATCAATATTTCGCGTTGCAAAGGAATAGTGCGAAAAAAGAAGAGATACGACAGATCTATACCGTAATAACCATTAAAATCGGTAGTGCTCTTAATTTTTAACTCATCAATCATCTTATAATCAGGGGTAGCCTGCCATGCTACAGAATAAAGATCGTTACTGGATAACTCTTCGATGAGCGAGTCCATTGCATTGTAATAATTATCAATATACTGCCGGCGCATTGTCTCCAGTTCATGTTTGTATACATCGGCAGTACCGGCGATTCTTTTTGCAATCACATCAAAAACCAAAGCTTTGTGCATGATAAGATTGCCGAAAGCATTAGTCAGATAGTGCCTGGCATCTGTATCATCTTCATCTTTAATTTTCACCCATAGATCCTTGGTAATGATGTTTCTGATTTGTTTTCTCGCACTGATAGCTGAACTGTTGAGCTCGTTCAGTTCCAGATTTGCTGAGATTCCGGGTACATACTTGATGTATTCTGCTACGTTTTGAAAAAAGTCGTTGATTGCGTTCATGCCTGTTGTTCGTTTAATCTGTTTTCTGAACTTACTTCTTCCTGCCTGCTCGGGATCTCACGATAGTAACCCCATCGATATCCTTCCTGGTATAATTTTGGAAAATTCAACTGCAGGGCAATATTAAAAGGTTCCGCGCATTTCTTATCATCCGGAGTGAGCGAGAGGAGGTAAATAATAAGATTGTAGTATGAATCGGATCCGGACTTGGATATCATACCTGGCTTTGATACAGCAGAGATGGATGAGTCAATTCCAACTGCAGAGATCAGCACTTCATCTACCCGCTTATCGTAATCAATAAGCGATGTCATGTACTCCTTATACTTAAGGTCAATTGTCTCAATTTTCCATCGATTCTCTTGTCCATCTTTGCCGGCCTGGAACGAAAACGATGCATATGCTTTACCCTGGTTTTTAGAGCCAGATAAATAAGCTGATAACCGGCGTAACTCTTCATTCATGAACTGGATGGTGAGAGATTCACGGTAATCTACCCCGACCTCAATGCCGTTATATGTGAGGAGGGTAAGATCATCCTTTTTACGCCTTTTGTTTTCCTCACATATGGCTCTGATTTGTTTCCTTTTTGACTCGACCCACTCGTTAGGAATAATGACGTGAATTTTTGCCGCGAGTGAGTTTTCAAGAAACGAATCGATATAAGAAGGAATCTCGTTAGATGTTTTAAGGAATGTCTTAACGCCTTCATGGGTTTCATTCAAACCGTAAAAGTCTCCAACTGAACTTTCCCTGTGGTGCGATACAGCAGCATATTGGTACTGATCAATCTCATTCATTCGAAATAGCGGGTACACCTTGAATTTTGATCCACCTTTATTCCACTCCCCATGAAGCACATAACGAAAGTCCTTATACAGAACAGTTTCATTGACCACATCTTCCTTCAGCGTTGCCAGCCGGCAGTGCTTGTTTTCAAGCAACTCTAACCCGGCAATGGGAGCACGCCCAATTGCTTTCCCAGCCGACATGCGGAGTTTAACGAAGAAGTCACGGAAGTAGTAATATCGCTTTATTG
>CAYGIB010000321.1:0-2380 GCA_964349735.1 uncultured Oscillospiraceae bacterium
ATATTGGTGCGAAGTCCCGCCGACCGGCCGCGGATATCCCGCTCCAGGCCGATGACCGCACCGAGAATCGCCGCGAACAAGATGCGGATAATTAAGTTATCTGTTAAAAAACCCGGAAACAGGCCGAAATCAAACACGAACTTCCTCCCCTCCGGTAAACCGATCAAACCCGCTCCGCCTGTCTCCCGACTGGCAGTGAAACAGTATCGCGATTCGAGCGGCCGGTCCTCATCGACTTCTTTTCTCTATCTTATACGAGGGGGCGATATTTTACAATTCGCGAAAACTTCTTGAGGGAGAATAGACGGGCGAGCCTGTTTGTCCTTTCGATCGGATAGAAAACGACCGCCGGGAGTTTACCTGACGGTCGTTCGGTCACATGTAAAAAATCATTCCATCGTGCATTCCGCAGAAACCGCCGGACTCGCGATGATCCGGATCGATTGCTACTTTTGTGACTCATGCACCATTTTCTTCGTCTTTGAATTACTGTTTACCTCAGCGTCGTATCTTCTTACGATCCCGTCAATGATTGTTCCCTGTTCATGGTTACTGTATATGTAGTTTGGAACAATTTCCAGGACCATTTTGAAAGAAACCGGAGTCTCAGGCGGAACGGTAACGGATAGCGCGTATGAATGACTCGGGATATAGAAGCGATCCTTCTGTGTGATCGGCGCCGTGATGAATTCCATATTATCAAGATTCGCGCCTTCAATGTCAATGCCATTTTTTCCGGCCCATTCGATCAGTTGGTTTTTGTCCAGCTTATATCTCATGCCATCGATGTCGACGTTCTCATTACTCTTTGCCGCTTCGATACAAGCATTCAAGGCCAGCGAGATCAAGGTAAACCCAATCCCGACACCCTGATGCAGACCGGGCACAAAACTTGAACCGGAAGCTATTATATTGAAACCCAAGCCGAATTCTTCGAGATTGTTTCGAATGTTACGCCAGTCCGCGTCAACGGAATACTTCCTCCAGTCAGAGCACTTAACGTTGTTGCTGACCGCATAGACCGGGAACGCACTCGATTTGATCTCCAATCCCTGCGCGCTCAACACCTCAAATGAGAATGTTTTCATTTGATTTCCCGGATATTCCGGGTCTTCCGTTGAAAGCGTGGACAAAGTATAGAAAATGTAGTCGAGACCCACTGTACCATTGTATTCGTACGAACGATATACGAAATAGGTGTCTCCTGAATGACCGGATCGAAACGCCCCGTCCGTAACTGCCTGTTTGAGAAAATACGAAGTATGATTATTAGCCGCTTCGTATGGGACCCCCTTGATCCAATAAGTGTCCTTGTCTTTATAAACAAATGTCTCATCGTCAACATCATACCCATCGGCTGCAAGAACAATTTTCATCAGACCGACCGGAAGATCGGTAGTGAGCGGGTAGTAGGAGTCCTGATGGACTTTGTATGTATACACATCGTCTCCGACCGTAATCGTAATGACGGCATCTCTGATCGTGTCGTTCTCACTGGACAAATACGGATTTTGAACCTCGGGCATGAATTCTGCCATGAAGATGTACAAACGGTTGTCGCTCAACTCCGTGACGCCGAGCCACTCGGACTTTCCGGAATCCTCTGGAGAATAGACGTCTCCGTTGCGGGTCAGATACTGAACTTCATATTCCCACTCCACTTTCGATGTGTTGCCCTGATAATCCTTGATCGTGTCGTTGACGCTCAACAGGAAAAGCGCATTACTGCCGAAAGCATTCGTGATTTTATAAATAAAATGATCTTGCTGCTGACCATCCTCTTTGGGGCCGTCGAAATACATGTACCATCCGATTTCTTCCTGCTTATCCAGGTATCTCTCTTCATAAGATACCGCAGCGGCTTTGGAGCCAAATTGCTTTATCGAAAAGGTTTGGGTCGATGCGCCGGCATTTATTGCAGATGTTGAAACCGTCACCACCGTCAAAAATCCTGTCCAATAACTCGTAGATTTTCCGTCATTGACTTTTTGTTTCAGGATGATATCCGCACGACCGCTCCGATCCGTTTGAACTCGGATGGAGGAGACTTCCTTTTTTTCTTTCGAGTCGTAAAGCTTTGCCCATTTTTTGTCGGTATTTTTCTCATGCGCGTTACAGGAGACGATCACCTCATATTCCGTGTTCGGCAGACCATTCAAGGTCAGGTTGATCTCCTTTTCATGCGGTAAATCCTTTATAAGAGTCTCTTCCAAAATAGTCACTTGTATGCTTTTCCATGCGGCATATACCGTCCGGTCGCTTTTCATTATGAACGGAGAAGTATACGAATAGACCATTCCCTGCTCCGCAAGCTCCGGAGAAGATGCCCATCCGATGAATTTATGTCCACCGAGACTCGGTTGGGGCATGGAGACAACAC
>CAYGIB010000322.1:0-2365 GCA_964349735.1 uncultured Oscillospiraceae bacterium
TCGGCGATGCGGGTAAGCTTTTCGATTAGTCCAAATTGGCGGTCACTCCGCTAAAGAGTACCGTGCCGTCGGTTGTGTCGTAAATCGCGAAAAGGAACGGACGGTCAGCGTTAAAGATAATCACCTCGGGCTCCTCAACCGGCATTGCGGTTTCAGCCATGATGACGACGGTTACCGCGGCAGCCTCGGCACCCTCCTCGTCGACACGTACGTATGTCTTGTGGATGATATCCGTAATGTATAGATCATTGGGGTCGCCGGTCATTCCGTCGAATTGAGCGCTCCCGTCAAATGCTTCCTCCATACCGAGTGCTTTCATAGTCTCGACCATGGAGGTGCCGTATTCAAACTCGAATTTCGGCAGGCTGATTTCAACCTTTTCTCTGGCTGCCTGTTGAAGGATCCCTTCGATTCCTTCTTCGGAAAGCTCTTTGGCGACATCTTCGGGATCAAAACCTTCCTTGGGAAGAACGAACGTCATCGCGAACGGACCGACCTCTCCGTCATCACCGAGAAACGGCAGAACGATGAGTTGATAGGTCTTGCCTTCGTAGTAAGTCACATCCCATTCCGAGTGCATGAAGGGTACTTCTGCATCCCCGGTTGCTCCGTGAAAGGTATCGTTATATGTGTAGTCCGCCTCAAAAGGTGTCACCCAGTCGCCTAAGAAATACAGGGCATTGACCAAGACCAGGCGCGTCGAATTCGAAAGGTCGTTACCGAGAACTTCCGGGATTTTCCCGTGGGTCTTCTCATCAGCCCAATCATTGATTCGCTCCGTGGCGTCCGCCGCATTTTTTGCGTAATCGACGGTGTATAAATCCGCCATGAAATCTTCGGCGCAGACATTCAGGAAGCTGTCGGCAAAACCGTAGCCGTCCTGAAGCCATAGGGAGTTGGCCGCTTCCATGCCGTTATTGTTGGCTCGCCACATCAGCTGCGATACCGAGGCTTGAATTTCCTCATCGGACAAACCGCTCATTCGAAGGGCGGACAGCATCTCGTCTTTCGTGTTATCCGTTGCGCCCATGGCGGTCATCAGAAGGGCCAGTTCCAAACTGGCGGATGAAACGGCGATATTCTCACCGTCGTAAAGATTGAGCAGAATATCAAAACCATACCGGTTCAATCCGGAGGTTAACGCCTTGGAAAACGGGGTAATTTCCTTCGGGGTAAGGACAGCCTCGTACGATTTGATTTCAGCGTTATTCTTGTCCGACGAGTCGGTTTCTTTCAGAAATGGGATGCCGGAGCATCCGCAGGCGGAGATGAAAATGCCGATCACCAGAAAAAAGGACAGAATTTTTACTGTTTGCTTATTCATAATTGGGTTGGCTCCTTTCGGGTAGCGGCGGGATAAAGCCGCTTGGTGTTCTCTGAATATTAGACGAGTTGACGGTAAGAAACGTTGCATTTCCGGTGAAAGGCAATCGTTCTTACGGATTGACTATGCTCATCGAGTAGAATATCATTTTTTATATGGAAGCGGTTCATAAATGGGAGTAGAGAACGAGGGGGTAAATATGAACATCCTGGTTATCGGAGGAACACGTTATTTCGGAAAGCACTTGGTACACGAGTTGCTGAACAAAGGTCATGACGTTACCATCGCGACACGCGGTCTGACTCCGGACGTTTTCGGCGATGAAGTCAAGAGAATCCGGTTTGACCGGACAAACCGCGAGAGCGTCAAATCCGAGCTGTCGGACCGGGAGTTTGACGTCACCTACGACAATATCAATTATTCTCCGTACGACACGGAGAGCATTCTTGAGTGCATTCATACGCAACGATACATTTTCACATCTTCATCTGCTGTATATTCCGGAGGCCGGAACTTAAGGGAAGAGGATTTCGATCCGTACCGCTATTTGATTCGAATGGGGCGAAGGACGGATTTTGAGTACAGTGAGGGGAAAAGGCTTTGTGAAAGCGTCTTGTTTCAGAATTACAAGATTGAAGCGTGCGCCGTTCGTTTCCCGATTGTCATCGGGAAAGATGACTATACCAGAAGGCTTTATTCCTACGTCGAGCACATCGCCCGCGAGGAGAAGATGAATGTCGATAATTCCGAAGCTCGATTTTCGATGATCGAATCGACCCAGGCCGGCGCATTTCTCGCCTTTCTTGCGGATCGCAAAGAAACCGGCCCGATGAACGCAGCTGCCCGCGGTCATATTAGTGTCGCGGAAATCATAACGATGAGCGAGGAGATTCTCGGAAAGAAGGCCGTTCATGGTGCAAACGGCATTCCCGCTGAATTTAACGGTTATCCGCACAATACCCTTTCCACGGAGAAGGTTGAGGCGATGGGCTTCGAGTTTGATGCTCTGGATCCGACCATTCGGGATTTGCTTAAGACCTA
>CAYGIB010000323.1:0-2365 GCA_964349735.1 uncultured Oscillospiraceae bacterium
CTTCATCGCGGTATCCGACGCCATGACCTTGCACATCGCGGAGTCCTTGGAGATGTTTTTTGCGCCGGAATCGATAAATCGGCACGTCGCGTAGACCAGGGCTCTTGCCGCTTCGATCTGGATCGCCATGTCGGCGAGGATATGCTGAACGGCCTGGAACGAAGAAATCGTCGAGCCGAACTGCTCTCTTTCCTTGGAATATTTCACCGCTTCATTCATTGCGCCGGTGGCGATGCCCAGAGCCTGTGCGGCAACGCCGGGGCGTGTCCGGTCCAGAGTCTTCATTGCGACAATAAAGCCGGCTCCTTCATTCGAGAGCAGGTTTTCCCTTGGAATTCTGCAGTTGTCGAAAACAAGCTCCCGTGTGCAGGATGCCCGGATGCCCATTTTGTTTTCTTTTTTTCCGAATGAGAAGCCGGGAGTATCTTTCTCCACAATAAATGCTGAAAATCCTCTGGCACCCTTTGCTCGGTTGGTGCATGCGACGACGGTATAAATTTCCGCCTCTCCGCCGTTCGTGATCCACTGCTTGGTCCCGTTCAAGACATATTCGTCACCGTCCAGAACCGCGGTCGTCTGGATGCCGGACGCGTCGCTTCCTGCGTTCGCCTCCGTCAGTCCGAAAGCGGCAAGCTTTTTGCCGGCCGCGATGTCCGGCAGATATTTTTGCTTCTGCGCTTCTGTGCCGAAAAGGATAATCGGAAAGGCACCGAGTCCGGTCGCAGCATAGGACAGGGAAATTCCGCCGCAGCCACGGCTCAGTTCCTCCACGACCAGCGACATCTCGAAAATGCCCCCGCCGAGACCTCCGTATTTTTCTTCAATATAAACTCCGCAAAGATCTGAAGCCGCCATAATTTTCATGATATCGTGCGGAAAAGTACCTTCCTCGTCATATTGAATCGCTAAAGGTCTGATTTTCTCATCTGCAATCTTTGCTGCGAGCTCTTTGATCATCGTTTGCTCTTCGGTCAGAAAATAATTCATATCCCTATCTCCTTATTACGAGCGTAACCGCGGATCACGTCATGACCGGTCACGTCAGAACCATATGGTTGAGTATAGTACAAAAAGAAATCAGGCGCAAGAATTACTTTGATTTACGAATATTTTGATAACCATCATTTTTCGTAAGACGATTTCGAAAAAAAGCCGCCGGACACTTTATCTCCGGCGGCTTCTTCGCGGTTCATTCATCAGTCACTTCTTTCTTACCGGGATCCAAATCTCTCCAAACCCGTTTTGATGCTTCGCCATGCCATAGTACATTTCAAATTGCGGGCCTTCCGCCGCCTCGAACTCGGATGACGGAAACCACTCCGACCAGATCCTTTTCCAAACGCTCTGCATCTCGCACCCGGGCACATCAAAGATCGCCCATGTCGCGGACGGGACGTCGAGGGTCGAAAATCGCGCCGGTAAGCTCAGGCATTCAGGCAGGTACTGACACAACATGTACTTGAACTCGGTTTCCGAGAAGTCATAGAGCGCGGCGATCGTGAAATTGTCGCTGAATCGCCCCAACAGGCGATTCATCTCCTCGGCAGTTCCGTCCGCGCCGCATCTTCTGCAAAACTGCGGGACTTGAATGAAGGCCGTTTCGTGATTCGTGCTGATTTTTTCGAAAACACCGAATACTCGAAAAGCCTCTCTTTGTTCAATGCGGTAATTCATTTCCTGGTCTCCTTTGATCGATATTGAAAAGGTCATCCTCGGATAGGCTTTGAGCGAGACACCCGAATTGCGCGATGCCGCCGGCATGACGCCGTGCAGATTCTTGTACGCCCGACTGAATGCTTCCGGCGATTCGTATCCGTACCGGAGCGCCACGTCGATCACCTTCGTGTCGCTAGTCTGCAGTTCGAAAGCGGCCATCGTCAGGCGCCTTCTTCGAATATACTCCGACAGCGGGACGTCCGTGATGAATGAAAACATCCGCTGAAAGTGATACGTGGAACAGCAAGCGATCTGCGCGACTTTGTCGTACGAGATCTCCCCGGTCAGATTAGACTCGATGTAGTCCATCGCCTGATTCATTCTTTCCGGCCAATCCATTGATTTTCCCTCCCTGATGAGACCATATTAAACTCCCGGAGCTTACAAATCCTTGCAGTTAATGCACGAAAATGTCAGGTGTCGATGTAAGGTGAAACGAATATGTTGATGAACCGGTCTCCGTGTTGCTTTATTCTATCCGAATATCTCTTTTTGGCAAAGTGAAACCTGTAAAGACCGAATCATTTGTGGTACTGTATGCTAAGTAACGCGAGACCGATCCGCGTTTTTTCTTGATTCGGACGCACACACAGGATTGATATCGCGAGAGGTGTTTATGGATTTCTACAGTATGCAATTGGGTATAATC
>CAYGIB010000324.1:0-2355 GCA_964349735.1 uncultured Oscillospiraceae bacterium
GCGCGTAACATGATTACCAAATACGGTATGAGCGAGAAATTGAGAAATCTGGTTTTCGGAAGCGAGGATGAAATTTTCCTCGGAAGAGATTTCGGCCACGTGCAGCCCTACAGCGAGCAGGTTTCCGCGTTGATTGACGACGAGGTCAAGACCATCATCGACGAAGCATACGTTCGGGTGAAAAAGCTTCTTAAAGAGAAGACCCCTCTCCTCCATGCCGTCGCCAACCGACTGCTCGAGAAGGAAAAGATCGAGGGAGACGAGTTCGAGGCGATCTACACTGCGAAAATAACGGCGGATAAAGAAGAGGATCGCGCCGGCGACACGGCACCGAAGAGCGATTCTTCTCCAGAAACAGAAGGGGATTCTTCCGCGAAAACAAAGAACGGTTCTTCCGCGTATAAAGAAATCGGGAAAGAGACCTCGCCGGAATCGTAAGAGATTTCAATCGATAAGCGGCTCGATCAATCGAAACGCAGATCATTTGCAAGATCCCGGATATCCTCCGGGCCGAGAAACAATAATAGATCATCTTTGCCGACAAGATCGTCCAGCCTCTGTAGGATGGCCTTCTTGTCGGCATAAAATTCGGCGTGACCTCCTTGCCGATTGATTGCATCCGCAAGCATAGAGGATGAGACGGTACCGGGATTGATTTCCCGGTCCGAAAAAATTTCGGAAAATATGACATGCTCGCATGCAAGCAGCGAGGATACATAATCGTCGAAAAGAATTTCCGTCCGGTTGAACGTCAGCGGCTGAAAAACGACCCAAGTCTTGTTATGCGGTATTTCCGAGGCTGCCTGAAGTGTAGCGCGCGCGGCTGCCGGATGATGGGCGTAATCCGTGATCACGGTTGCTCCGCGGAATTTTCCTTTGACGGTGAATCGGCCCTCGGCGCCACGGAAGGAGCTCAGCGCCTGAACAGCAGCATCCGGAGTGCCACCGTTCACCGCCGCGCAAGCGATGGCGGTCAGCGCATTAAAAAGATTGTGTTTCCCGGGAACGCGCAAATCAATGTGCGCGTAGAACCGGCCGCGATTCCAGACGTCAAACGAAGGATAGCCGTCGTGATATGCGATGTTTTTCGCGTGTAGGTCGGCGGGTCGACGGGTCGGCGGGAAGATATCATCATCCAGACCTGTCGTTATAAGCTGCGGCATCGGCCTTCCCGCGGCGATGCGGCGCTTCCGGATTAACTCGAAACATCGCGCCGTGTTTGCGTCAAAAGCCGCAATGACCAGGTAGCCGGAATCATCAATCTGATCGGTAAATTCGGCGAACGCATCAATCACCTCATCGATATTTTTGAAGCAGTCGACATGGTCATAGTCGATATTGGTGATTGCGGCTGTTGTCGAACGGAAGCGCAGGAAGGAACGGCGATATTCGCAAGCCTCGGACACGAGAAGAGAGCGATCCGACCCTAACCGAACCGTACCGTCAAACGCATCGAAATCGGCGCCCAGATGCACCGTCGGATTCCGCCCCGATTCAATCAGAATCAAAGACAACATCGACGTCGTGGTGGTCTTTCCGTGGGTGCCCGAGATATTGATTACGCTCGAAAAACCTCTCGTCAGATGCCCCAGAAACTCCGCGCGTGAGACGACGATAATCCCCTTCTCGCGGGCATAAGAAAGCTCCGGATTACCCGGAAGAACCGCCGCGGTGTAAACCATCAGATCCGGCGCAAAGCTTCGGACGTTTCTGCGATCGTGACCGATAAATACAGTAATTCCCTTTTGTGACAATAGCTGCGTCCTGTGCGACGCATGCATGTCGGAGCCTCCGACCGTATAGCCGTAGTGAAGCGACAGTTCGGCCAGTCCGCTCATGCTGATTCCGCCGATTCCGACGAAGAATATTCGCGCGTTTCCGCCCAATTCGTTTTGCATAAAGCGCTCGCCCTCGGAAACGGGGTTCTCGGGTCCGCATGCGCAGAATTCGTCCCGATTGTGATTTTCACTGACTAATCCCATATATACCTCGCCGTTTTTTGATTTAGGCAATAGATACCTCGCTGTTTTCGACTGCAAAATACACTATGATGTATTTGATTAACAGGCAAGCCGTTGAGTGATACAATCAAAATAGTCACATCAGTACCGATTCCATTATCCTTTTTCGGGAGGAAAACGCAAGGGGAAGATTTCAAATTCGACGGCGACAGGACCTTCGACAGAGCAAAAAGCGAGTGAGGAATCCGCGATTGAGCGGGGAGGGAAAAGAAGAAGCAATATACTCGTTTTTTCAAATGATTTCATTGGCGGTTGACGAGGCATAATTCGGTTAAGGCATTGAAAACTAAGGTTTCATTTACAATTGCTTAAATTTGCTGTACAATTCTTAAAT
>CAYGIB010000325.1:0-2349 GCA_964349735.1 uncultured Oscillospiraceae bacterium
TTCACATAGTGGGCGCAATAGTCTACCTTCTGAATCTAATTTTTCTGGTTTTAATTCTTCGGAGGCTCCGGGCGAATAGGAAACTTGCTGTCAAAGGCGAGGTCGCGGAAGCGGAAGTGATAAGTTGTGATACGTATGGGAATGAAACATTCGTCGACGTACGGTTCAAGGATGAGAACGGATTACTGTATAACGCGTCTTGCGTGGCTCCGCCCGATATGAATTTGGTCGCGAAAACCTGTTTTGTCCGGTATGTCGTCACATCGGAAAACACTGTCGATTGCGAGATCGTTTCGCGTAAGAAACGGTAAGACCCGAACTTGCGGTCGCACCGAATATACTGAGATTTCGAGTTGTGCTTCAGAATGCTGATGAAGCATAACCGATAAGAAGAGCAAATACCAACACAATCAAAAAAATCGGCATGACCTGAAATCCCAATGTGATCTTTGCTATGACAAAGTAGATGAAAAGAAATATGATTTCAGCGATCGATAGGATACCTGCAATACGGTCAGCAACGCTGACCCGGAACAAATCGGATGAATCAAACGATTCGGTCCGTTGGGCGTCATTATCTTGAATGTCCGTCTGTTCTTCGTCTTTAACGGGATATCCCAGCAAATCTCCGCAATAAGGGCAATACTCCTCAGGTCTGTCTTTGATATGCAAGAAAGTTGGATGAAATCTGAGCTGAAAGGGTTTGTCGTTCGCGTCAAACCTCCCTTTTCCCCCTTAATATCCCGATCCCGTCACCACCAAGGGTTACGCGACGGAGGCGGGGCGCGTCGTCATCCGAACATTCGAAGCCGTAGATATTCGGATCATAATTTTTTATTTCATACTACTCAACTTATGCTATAATCAACCATTAGTTTCCCTATCAAACAGAAAAAGGGGCGTTGATTCATGAAGAAGATGCGTAAACTGCTCGTTGTTGTTTTGGCTGTCTCCATGATATTATCCTTGACCGCTTGTTCAAAGAAAGCGATCGATGCGGACACCTTCGAAGAGATTATGGAAGATAAGTACGATTGTGATGTCGACAAAGGCTACAAGACTGATGACATGGATGAGTGCTTGCTTACAGCGTTTGACGATGGCCAATACTTGGTTAAGTATGTTCTGTATGAAGATGCCGAAGATGCTGCCGACGAGTTTGACCGCTGGCATGATCAATACGATGAAACTGAAGAAGATGATGATTTCGAAGACAAAATCAAAGTCAGCGGATCCGGCAGCTATAATAAGCTCGTTCTAAAGCGCGAAAGCGATGATGGTATTGAGATGTACGTGGTTATGATCCGTTCAGAAAAGATGCTCATCAAAGCGGTAACTTATGATACCGGAAAGAAGGGCGTCAAGAAAATCGAAGGCATTATCAAGGAACTCGGTTACTGATCCTTATCAATTGATATAACGAAAGCACCCGCCATGAAATTCGGAGTGATCATCACGGAATCGACCTCATTTGGAAATTGTTCTTACCGGACGCCCTTCGATGTAGCCGCGGTACCCTTCCGGCGAAAGCTGGATCCGGGGCGCGTCTTCATCCGCCCACTCGAATCCGTAGACCTTGGGATCGTATTTCTTCATCACTTCCCAGAGATCCTCGATTGCCTCGCCGAATTTCTCGTCCTCGAATAGCTCGCCCTGGAAAATCATCAATTTACACGGCTCCAGATCGATGATCTCAAAGCCCTCGGGAATGGCTCCCGAATAATCGAGCGGAACTTCTACGCCCTGAACATACTTTGATGTTCCCGGCGGAATCAGACGGTCGGGCATCCAACAACCGACCGGCTCGTACATCGCCTCCTTGACGCTACATAGGATCCCCCAGATATCACAGCCGACCTCTTCGCAGAACTCGAAATAATGAGTCGCTTTGATCCCGCGCTTTAAGATCAGTTTGCGCGCCGGGCGCTCCACCACCTGGACAAAAACGGTACTTGTGTTTTTCTTCTCACTCATTTTTTTCTCTCCTTTTTGTAACATGAAATAATAGTCTCGGATCCGGAAGGGCATGAAAAGAGCAATCGGCTTGGGACTCATGCTGTACCTCTTCGGCGATACGCCGAACTCCTTGGCAAAGGCCCGCGTGAAGCCCTCGTGGGAGTCAAACACAAAATCGAAAGCGACGTCGATGATTCGCGGATGGCTGTCGCGCAGTGTTACGGCCGCTTCGCTGAGTCTCAGCGCTCGCATATACTCGAAAGGGGTCTTTCCGATGAGCTCCTTGAAAAGCCTTGCGGAATGCCACTGTGAGTACCCGGCTGCCTTCGCGAGGTCGCGAAGCGTAATCGGCGAGCGGATATTCGCGTCGATATAATTTTGCATTCGCTGTAC
>CAYGIB010000326.1:0-2318 GCA_964349735.1 uncultured Oscillospiraceae bacterium
CCTTTTTCCCGGCGAAATGGACAACACATCGAATCGAATGCCGGGTGAATATCTTCTCTAACTCAATCTCATCGGTAACGTCATACGGATAGAAGGTAACCTTATTTCCGGTAATCGCACGTATGCGGGAAACAGCCTCAAACTTGCTGTTCGAAAGGTCGTCGGCAATGATAACCGAAAACCCGGCATTCAAGAGAGCGACACAAGTATGAGATCCGATATATCCGGCTCCCCCGGTTACCAAAATATCAAACACGGCTTCTCCCAGCTCCCACAGTGTCAATCGGATGCGATGATACGTTTGTACGAGGCAAAGGGCCATCCCATTTGCGACATCAATTTCTTCATGCATTACGCATATGAAATAATCAAACGCAGCCTCACTACTACTTTATTGTTTTCCATCGCTTTTTTCAAGTTATATCCGAACACTTTTCCCGAACGATACCGGTTTTTTCTCAAAACTGACAGGTCGGGCAGAAATATATCGACCCGCCCATGTAATTCTCCTTGGTGATCATTGTTCCGCAAACGGTGCAAGCGGTGTCGACCGTGTTTTTCGACATTTTCGTTTCATAGCCTCCCGGCTCGCCGAGCAGGCTCTTCTCGGTATCTCTGCCATCGAGTTGGATCATCTCTTCAATCGTATCGACGATTGAGTGGAGCAATCGATTCTGATCGTCCAAATTGAATGTCGAAATCTTGCGTTTCGGGTGAATTTTCGCCGAAAAAAGAATGTCCTGCAGAACCCCGTTACCAATTCCGGGAAAGCGTTGTTCGGTCGCCAGAAATGCCTTTGCACTTAAGCCGGGCTTGGATGCTTCAAACGTTTTTTCGAAGTATTCCGAAAACTCTTGAGAAAAAGGAGATACGGCCGATTGGCTCGCCAGATAGTAGGGATTGTCATAGCTCCTGTCATGAAGACAAATACCGCCGTACATCGCGACGGTAAACACCAATGCGTTTCCGTCATCGAATCGTATGAGAAGCTGATAATGCTCCGGAATTTTGTCATATCCAATCAACCGAAGATTGATGCCGTCGCTGATGCACAGCCTCAACCCATTATCAAAGTGTATTTCGACGAAAATACCGAAGCCTTCCGCTTTGGTTAATACAGCGCCTTTAACGGCACGCTCATATTCTTCGGGCTCTCCGTTAAACCAGCACAACTTATGAGGCTTCGTCGGCGGAAGGATTTGCTCCACCTTTCTGCCGGCAATTCTTTCGTTGATTTGCTTGGCCAGATTTATGGCTTCCGGTAATTCAATCATGTTTTTTCTCCCTAGCATTATTTTACGTTATTCGAGCGCGGGTCCTTTATTCATTTTCTCAAGTAGGTATTTTTTGAATTTCGGCTCGGATAAAATCTCATTGGTTACAAATTTCCCGTCGAAAAACAGGCTATAGGTCGTAAACGGTGAAGGAGCACTCCTGGCTTCGTCCGTTGTCTCCATTTTCCTCAGAAGCAGCTCAACGCCATGACGCTCTGCAGTCTTTTGGATGAGAGGCGCGTACTTGTCTGTATGCGGACATTGATTCGTGTAATAGAGAACCCAGCCCTTATCAGGAATACGACCGTCCTTGGCGCAAGACTTAAATTCGGGTGCCGGCACCGAATCGTCAAACGGCAGGTACAGTAGTTCAAAGTGTGGCAAAGCAGAGTCAGCCAAGCGAAACCCTTTATACTTGAGGTATTTCGGATCGGAAAGGAATGGCATTTTCTTCGGGCTGGATAGCACTGTGATTCCTCGTTTGCCTTTATCCTTCGAATCCGCTATGCATCGATCCAGGAGTTTATCGGCATATCCTTGACCCTTATATTGGCCCGATACCCAGAAGCAATTGATAAACATATATTCGTCGGCGATAATCGGGCACCATGCCTTTTCAGCAGGGATATATTCGATGAAGACTTTTCCTCGCACATCAAGCTTCGTGAACACCAACCCAACGTTCATGCGTTCTTTCATCCATGCTTTCTTGGATGAAACACAGGTTTCCCCCTTCATGTCGGAAATCGCGCAGCAGATATGCTCCTTCTCAATGATTTCGTGGTTAAGTGTAATGAAATCCACTTTCTTCACTCCTTTCGCACAGGGTGACGGAGAATCGTCATCACTTTATCCGGGGCAGTCTTGCGCGGATCCGAAAGATAAATCTCGTGGTGCCGACGCGTATCGGACAATTCGCAGATTAAATCACTTTCTTCCATGAAAGCTTTCATCCGTCCTATGGTTGCCGGCTCATCGTCAAAGGGTCCAATATGCATACACTGGACGCAAAGTCCCTCTGTGAAGGACACGAGACGCGCCTTT